>CAYGMI010000001.1:0-1882 GCA_964351125.1 uncultured Candidatus Saccharibacteria bacterium
TGTCATGTTTATCGAGTGCTTTTTTGATCATTTGTTATGATTGGGCAGTAAGGTACAATATACCCCACTATTAAGAATAAATTAACTGAACTCTTTGTCTGATATTATACCATTATATACCCTATAGTGCTTGAATTTATACTAAAAATACCTAGAAACATTGGTAAACTAACGATTAGGTTATACCAAAAGCTATTATCTTTTGACCATGCTTTTTGGGCAAAATATGTTGATTATCGTGTATGCATACATGAACCTAGTTGTTCGGAGTATACATACCAAGCTGTAGACAAGTTTGGGCTAGTACTTGGGAGTATAATGGGGTTCGCTAGAATAATGAGATGTAATCCTTATAGTAAAGGAGGATACGATCCTTTACCTGATAAGTTTTCGCTTAAAGCAAACTACCAGGAACATCAGCATCATTCTTGATTAGGGAGGCTTTCTCCCATCTTCTTCTGAAATAACCTGCAAAGAATCCGATGGCAACTGCCAATGTCGCTGTCATAGCTCCATAATACAGAGTTTTAGTTACACTTCCTGAAGTTAGAGCAAGGCCGATGAGTAGAGCATTTAAAGCTACTGGAATAATCCCAAACACTGATGCTAATGCAAATCTCCTAAAACTAAGATTCGAAATACCTGCAGCGTAAGTTACCAAAGAGAAAGTTCTGCCAATTACTACAGTTTCAAACCAATACCTTCCGGCAAATCTATCAATCCAATTGGAGGTTTCAGGATAATGTTTGTGTATATAATCATTGCCTAATCTACGAGCGATCTTAAAGTTGATTACAGTTCCTAACCACATCCCACACCAGATCAGCAAAAAAGCTGCCCATGGTTCGAAGAATAGTATTCCAGCAGCAATAAATGGAAGATCAGGTAGAGGAGTAAGTGAGGCAAGTAACTGAACAAGAATGAATGCGGGTATTAGGTAGAGTCCAAGTCCTTGGAACTGTTTTTGGACTGTCTCTGCGGAGATATCAAACTGGCTAGTGATTACCAAAAAAACTGTATATATGGCAGCGTAGAACACTAACGTTTTGGTGATATCAATAATATTCTTACGATTACTCAAGTAGGCCTTTATTTTGCCCCAATCAAAAAGTGGTTTGTCTTCCTTCATAGTAGATTGTAACTTATTTTCGGCTATACTATGTGAATACTTGTGAACATAAACCCATGAAAATGAATTCTCCAAAGTTCGTAGTATTTTCCATTGTTGGAGCTATTGCTGTTGTACTTTCAGTCGCCGTACTGATTACACTTGCAGTCAATAATAGGAACAACAATCAGGCAAACTCCGAGTTTAATACCTTTGCTTCTTGTGAAGAACTTGCAGACAGGCTCTCTTATCAATCTTATGATTACCCCTATCCGGTCTTTGGTGGAAGAGATGACGTAGATATCGCCGAACCGTCAAATGGGGCAGGAGGCACTACAGGATCTGGAGATGGAGAAGGAATCTCGAGTAGCGAAGATTATTCCGATACAAATATCCAAGTAGAGGGAGTCGACGAAGCAGATATTGTAAAAACTAATGGAGAATACATTTTTGTTGCAGATGGCAAATCGGTTCTGGTGTTTGATGCTCAGCAGCCCGCAGAATTATATCCTGTTAGTGAGATTTCTTTTGGAGGTTCTATTCAAGGGATGTTTGTGAGTGGGAAAAAGCTGGCAATATTTGGAGATGCATCAAGATATTATTCAATAGGGTCATACGGATCAACTACAGGTTCATCGTTTGCTTCTCCAGAACTTGATATTGCTATTGGATATGACTCTTACCGACCTCAGCTAGTTGTTCAGGTTGTAGATTTTTCAGATTTGTCTAATGTTCAGGTTGATAGAACTATCAGCATTGACGGATACTACAACT
>CAYGMI010000001.1:1892-15426 GCA_964351125.1 uncultured Candidatus Saccharibacteria bacterium
TGGTTAATGATAACCTGTACCTTTTGTCGAGTTTCTATTCCGGAACTTATTATGGCGAAACAGTTAACGCCGATAACGTACTAGAATTCCTGCCGAACATTGCCGATGTGTCGGGTGATAGTGTTCAGGATTCGGATTTTGTACCGATGGTTGGCTGTGACGAAGTTAGCGAGTATGGAAACAAAGGTAATCAAATTACCTCACTTACAGCTCTCAGTTTATCTAATGAAGAGCGTGTAAATAAAGTTTTGGTTGGAGATACAGGAAATATCTATATGTCTCAGAATAACTTGTATTTGACTACAACCGTCTATCCTGAACAAGAGATACCCGAGTCGATTCCATGTCCAATATTCAATCAACTATTGGGTAACTGCGCCATTTACGAAAATCTCCCTTCACCAGTCGATCCCTTTATAGCAGATTCTAATTATTCCACCCATATTTTCCGACTAAGTATTTCTGACTTGGATATAAAATTTGTAGCCTCAGGAGAGGTGGAGGGAACTGTGTTAAACCAGTTTAGTATGGACGAGCATAGTGGTTACTTTAGAATTGCTACTACTAAAGATTCTGGAAACAGAATCACCACAAGTCTAAATGATCTGTATGTATTGGATATTGAAAACATGGAGGTAGTTGGTAGTGTTACTGATTTGGCAAAAGGTGAAAAAATCTACTCTGTAAGATTTATAGGTGATAAAGCCTATGTCGTGACATTTAGACAGATTGATCCGCTGTTTGTAATTGATATTTCTAATCCATCTGAGCCAAAAGTGGTAGGAGAACTAAAGATACCCGGTTACTCTGACTATCTTCACCCGTACGATGAGGATCACTTGATAGGATTTGGTCGAGAGGCAGATGAGAATACTGGAAGAGTAGAAGGAGTCAAAATGGCATTGTTTGATGTGTCCGATCCAGCTAACCCTAAACAACTACACCAAATAGAATTAGGAAATAGCGGGAGTGACTCTGAAGTACTAAGAGATCATAAAGCCCTGTTATTTGATAGAGAATTAGACTTATTAGTACTACCTGTTACAGAAAGAGATAGTAACTATACGACCACATTCCAAGGGTTTAAGGTATTCGGATTAAGTGTGAGAGATGGGTTTATAGAGAAGGGTTCTGTTAGCTTTGATGACGAGCAAAATTACTACTATGGAATTTACGGAGCTAGATCACTATATGTGGACGATGCTTTATATCTAATTAGTCGTAACCTAGTTAAATCTGCTGATTTGAATACACTAAAAGAATTAGGTACTTACGAAATCGGAGGCTTCAATGATCCAATATTTGATCTCTAAGCATTAGAAAACGCTAGAGCTAAGTACCTAAATAGAATATTGCTCGATGGCGCCATCAGAAAATAGAATGGTGGCGCCACACTTCCATTCCTCCACGAACTGATTAAACTGATAAGTTGCTTGCATATCAAAGATAAGCTCGCCGATAGCTTTGGAATAAAGTGGATTCGAGGATTCTATGATCGCCGCACTTATTGGTGTGCTGGTAAAGCTGTGTGAGAAAGGACTAGTTTGGGTCTTTTGTTGGCTTTCTAAGCTACGAGTATTTGGATAACAAATCACGGCTGAACCTTCTGAGACGATCATATCAATATCAAGCTCAGTATCTGGGTGTAAAAAAGATATTTCCCATTGTTCTTTACCTCTAACAAGATAAGTATGAGGGCCAGCAACTAAATAGTTTGATAGATATTTAGATAGTAGCTGATCGATCTTGTCGATAGTAAATTCACTCATGATGACGTGGGCTCTAATTTTTACGTCTGTATTTCGCGAAATGGTCATTTCGGCAGGGTCAAAATCAATTACAGAGTCGGATTCTGTTTCCGAAAGGATGTTTAACCTTCCTTGTGATAGTTGATGATAGTACTCTGAAGTTTTTAAGAATTCCCATAGAACGTCGTTGGCACTAACTGGAAACCCCACGCCAGATTCATGAAGCTTAGTAATAGGCGAGTTAGGTTCGGCTGGGTGTAAAGTTAAAAGAATTTTAGTGATTAGTTCACCTATCTTTGTAGAGACCTCTTCCCATTCTCTATTAGAGAGATTGTCTGCACTAGTAACTATGATATCTTGAGTTGTAAACGGATAGACAAGAGTATGCATCAGGAAAGTATAGATGTACTGAGCGCTGTTGTGTAGTAATATAATAAGAAGATATGGCAAAGAGAGTACTGCCCAAAAACCGAAATAGAATATTCAACCTGCTTAAACCGTATAAACCACCAGCTACGGCATGGGATAAAGTCTACGATTGGCTAGTCACACGTGCGAGAGTAATTATGGTCTTTGCAGAGATTTTGGTGATTGGCTCTTTCGTAGGAAAAGTTGTTGTAGACATCCAGGCGAAATCACTAGATGACCAAATTGAGACTGCTCAAAGAAGCTTGGCTCAATTCTCGACTACTATTGAGCCGGAAATTCGTAGACTCCAAAACAAATCTGACGCATACCTGAAAATTTGGAATGCCTCAAGTGACTACTCGAGTGTATTACAAGAAATCCAAGGCTATGTAGAGAATCCACTTTCAGACATAGTAGTAAGAATCTCAGGCGATACCGTGAGTGTTAGAGGAGGAAGCACCGTAGATGATCTAATCAGGATAGAGTCCAGTATGAGAAATTCTCCAACATTTACTGATGTAACCTTACCTACATTGACAGCTGAGTCTGGAGAAATTACAGCAGGAGAGAATCAGTATGCGTTCGATGCGAGAATTGTTGGGGAAGCAGTTAGGGAATCATTAATCCAACAAAATCAATAAGTATGGCACCAAAACTCAGTGCTTCAAGACAAATAGATCAAATACTCGAGACCGCTAAAGGCAAAAGTTATGCTGTAACGGGTGTTACCGTTTTGTTGGTAGTTTTAATTGTACTTGTTGGAATATTCCCGGCGATCAGTGCCATTATTTTTCAGATTAGTGAGAACAATTCGAGACAAGAGGCTCTAGATCAGGTAAATGCTAAAAGAGAAATACTAGTTGGATTGGTAGAAGAAGAGCAGGAAAAACGAGCAGTAAGTTTAGCTTTAAATAATTATTTGCCAAACGAGATCTCTCAACAATCTGTGTATGATGTTGTTAATCAAGTACTTCTAAGCGGTGTGGATGTAGATGTACTGGCTATCCGCTTTAGTGATATAGACGAAAGAAGGAGGTTATCTTCTGTGTTCGATGTCGATATAGCACTTTCTGCTAAGTCTTTGAATATAAGTCTGGCAGGATCTAGAGAGGAAATACTAAAGTTCACAACCGCATTAGAAAATTCATATAGAATAATAAACATCAGATCGTTGAGTGTATTTACAGAGCAAGATGAAGAAGAGACGGGACTATTTAGGGCAGAAATACAGGCGGAGTTTTATTACTGGCAAACATCTATAACAGACGAATAATTTATGAATAGAGCTTGGATATATCTAGTAACAATTGGAGTAATTGCGATGGTGCTAATTGTAGGTTGGGACATATTCGCAACTACAACAGGGATCAAAAGTGAATTTTCGTTCAGGATTAATGAGATAGAAGATAGACTATACGGACCAGTTGAGGCTCATCTAAGATCTGATCCAGCGTTTCTACAGTTTCAGCAGATAGCTGATCAAAACTAGTTGAATTTCGACTCTAAGCTTTTACCTGAGCCAAGAAAGCATCAGCATCGGTAATTAACACTTCTCTTGGCTTACTACCTCTTGCAGGACCAACTACACCCGCTTCTTCTAGTTCTTCTAGCATTCGAGCAGCTCTATTAAATCCAATGTTCAGTTTTCTTTGTAAGAAGGAGGAAGATCCCTTTTGATAGCTAACTACAGTACGCAAGGCTTGTTCGAATAAATCATCTCCAGAAATGTCTCCAAGTTCTCCACCAGATTCAGAATCTGAGACGGTTTCTAAGATTGACGTAATATACTCAACCTCAGGAACCTGTGACTTGATAAAGTTAACAACTCTATTAATTTCTTCAGGTGATACATAAGGAGATTGCAGACGCAGTGATTTTACTCCGGCTGGTCTATACAACAGATCTCCGTTACCCATCAGAGTCTCTGCACCGATTTCATCTAAGATAACCCTGGAGTCTGTACCGCTAGTAACACTCATACCAATCCTAGTTGGAACGTTTGCTTTGATTAGTCCAGTGATTACGTTAACGGAAGGTCTCTGTGTAGCTAAGATGAGGTGAATTCCAACTGCTCTAGCTTTTTGAGTGAGTCTTACAATTGCTGATTCTGCTTCTACTTTTCCGGTAGTCATCATCATATCTGCCATCTCGTCGATTACAATTACGATGTATGGCATTGCAGCAAATCCAAGTTTATCGTTATAACTTTCGATGTTTCTGACTTTTTCTCCCGCCATTGTCGTATAACGTCTTTCCATCTCTCCTACAGCCCACTTAAGTGCATTAACCACCTTGTCCATGTCAGTGATTACAGGAGTTAGCAAGTGGGGAATTCCGTTATAATCCATCAGCTCAACCTGTTTCGGGTCAACAAGTAGTAGTCTTAGTTCATCCGGAGTTTTATTCATCAATAAACTGACGATAAAGGAGTTGGTAAGCACAGACTTACCAGAGCCTGTGGCTCCAGCGATTAGTAAGTGAGGCATTTTCTGAATGTTATCAACGATTGGGTTTCCATCAATTCCTTTTCCGATAGGGATAGGTAGGTATTTTCCATCTTCTGCAAAATTATCAGACTCCATAATCTCTCTTATTTTCACCATGTCCCTATTTGCTCTAGGTACTTCGATTCCGAGATATGTAGAACCGGGGATTGATTCGATACGAACTGCATTAGAAGCTACCCCCAAGGCTAGTGCCAAGTTCTCAGCGAGGTTTGCGACCTTGGCAACCTTCACACCCAAAGGAAGGTCTAAGGCGTATTGGATAACAGATGGTCCAATAAATGCGTCGACTACTTCTGCATCAATATTGAAGCTACCAAGTGTCTGCTCGATAATCTTAATGTTTCTCTCCTTGTCTGAGTCTTTAGCCGTTGATTTACGGTATGGATTCAAAAGCGTTGTTGGAGGAAGTTGCCAGTCAGGATACTTAAGTTGCTCCATCGAGGATAGTCCTTTTTCTTCGTCCATCTCTCCTTCCTTAACGTTAACGCCGATATTTTGCTTTTTGACTGCTGATAAAGCCTTTGTTTCTTTCTTAACATCATCCTTAGAATCGTCATCATCTTTGACTGCTGCTTTCTGAGCATCTAATTTGCGTTGGAAGTCACTGAACCTAGAGGCTTTTTCCGGCAAATCCATCTCTTTTACGGTCTCAACAACTTTCTCTGATCCTGTGAAGATAGATTTAATCGCTTTAAACAGATACTCCAAAACAATTTTTGCTCTCTCTACTATTGTTGCCACCGAAACCGATAGGGCTATTGGTAAGGCAATTGCTATTGCTAGTCCTAGAATTAGTTGAGTAAACTGAGCAAAGCTAAGTCTGTCAGCAAATACTTCGTATGCCAGAAAATGACCAAAACGACCTCCTGCTTCTGCCATCTCGGCTGCTTGTTCTGATGCAAACTCTGTTTCGTATCCAGAGGCAAGGAACGCTGGTACCAAGATTAGTAAAACGATTTGTGCAGTAATACTCACCAAGTTACAAGTAGGGAACTTGAAGTCAAACAAATACAGGCTTAAATTCAAAAAGAATAGTCCAACAAAGAATGTTGTTGCTCCAAATGTTCTATTTAACTCCGTAAAAAAGTTTTGACCATCTGTATCAACAAATACTGAAATAAAGAAGGTTAAGGTAACCAAAGTAGAGACCAGTCCAAAAACTGTTCTTGTTTCTTTACTATCGTATGTAATACCCTTGCTAGAGGAGCTACTTTTTCTACTTTTTCGTTTCTTTTTGCGTGCCATACTACAATATACGCTTTATTCTAGCAGGATAGGGATTTACCTACCAAGATGCTGTAGAATACCGACATGAAAGTGATGGATAAAAATACAAAATTTGCTCACCTAGGTAAACCAGGTACGGCTTTTACGCCTGGATTTAAACGCAGGTTAGATATGATAACTAAAAGAATCGATCTTAGGGACAAGAAAGTTCTTGATGTCGGTTGCGGTGAGGGAGTTTGGCTCGAGCAATTTGCCAAATATGCGGGTAATCAAAATGTATTTGGATCAGATATTGATAAGGAGAGTCTTCAGATGGTAAGCAATGAATTCCCAAAGCAAAACTTAAAGCTATGCCCTGCAGAAGAATTAGACTTTGCAGATGATAGTTTTGATGTAGTTTTTTCTAATGAGGTACTTGAGCACGTCAAAAGCGACAGAAAGTCATTAGAAGAGATGGTTAGAGTAGTAAAGCGCGGTGGAAAGATCATCTTCTTCACACCAAACAGAGGATGGCCTTTCGAACAACATGGAATGTTCAGGAATGGGAAGTACTATTGGGGTAATGTCCTCCTGTTGCCATGGCTGCCAAAGAGTTTTCAAAAGAAATACGCTCCTCATGTGCGCAACTATTGGAATTCAGACATTAAAAAGCTATATGCTGATTTACCGGTTAAGGTTGAGCTACACACGCATATTTTTCCGGGGTTCGATGGGTTGAGTCGTAAATATGGAATTATAGGAAGAGGATTCAAATCGTTTATGCATCTTCTAGAAAAAACTCCATTGAGTTGGTTTGGGATTAGTCACTACGTGATACTACAGAAGACTAGAGAGCTATAAGTATTGGAAGAAAAACTTCAGGCGACCAGGTTAACTGATCGCCTTTTCGGCTTAGTTCTATTCTATTGTTCTATTCGAATCGAATGCAGCATATTCGGTGTGGCTATCATCACAATTTATCATCTTTTTTATTGTAATGATCCATAATACTGTTACTGTAGTTATGGATAGCCATGGGTGGTTGCTTGCTAAAAACAACGCGGTTTGTGTTACTTCTTGATACTGTATCACAAAAAATAACACAATCAGTGATTCAATGATTCCTCCTATGAGCAGCACCTTAGCTACTCCACTTGTAAGCTCACTATCGTCTTCTCTAATGAACCTGAAGATGTGTGCAAACCACACCAATAGGGTCAAAGTGAAGACTGATAGTAGAATCATTGCTGCCAACAACCCTGCAGATTGTTCGAACAACAGCATCCCACTGAACATCGCCAACCCTGTGCAGCTCGTCAGAACTAACAGCAGGATGACC
Organism: uncultured Candidatus Saccharibacteria bacterium; assembly: GCA_964351125.1. Classification (GTDB taxonomy): domain Bacteria; phylum Patescibacteriota; class Dojkabacteria; order J137; family JAEUSD01; genus CAYGMI01. The sequence continues at coordinate 9,101 of CAYGMI010000001.1, forward strand.
AGAACTATAAACCTGAGCATATGTATTCCCTTTCATTCTTTGCTCTATCACTATTATATCATACGAACTATACTATTATCAGTTGTACAGATCTTCTGCTAAAATTCACAGCGTAAAAATAACCACATGGCTAAAAGGGACTACTACGAGGTACTTGGAGTACCAAAAAAATCAAGCAAGGCAGAGTTGAAGAAGGCTTACCGTACTCTTGCGAAAGAATATCATCCTGACCGCAACAAAGAAGAGGGGGCAGAGGAGAAATTTAAAGAAATTCAGGAGGCATACGAAGTGCTATCAGATGATCAAAAGCGAGAAGCCTACGATCAGTATGGCTTTGCCGGAACTCAGGGGTTCGAAGGATTTGGTGGAATGGGTGGTGCTGGCGGGTTCAGTGGAGATGTAGGAGATCTAGGTGATCTCTTAGGCCAGATGTTTGGAGGCGGGCTAGGTGGAATGAATGGCGGTAGAGTCCAAGGCAGGAGCCGAGGATCTGATATTCAAACAAGGGTAAAAATTTCTTTTAAAGACGCAGTATTCGGAGCAACTAAAAAGGTTAAATATCAAAGGTGGGTAGAGTGTGAATCCTGTGATGGTACTGGTGCCGAAAGCAAAAAATTAAAGAAATGTTCAACATGTGAGGGTAGAGGGCAAGTATCTCAGGTTCAAAATACCTTCTTTGGCAGGATTCAAACAGCAACAGTTTGTCCTACATGCGGTGGACGTGGTGAAATTCCTGAGAAGGAATGTAAAACATGTAAAGGCGCCGGAAGAACGCGGGACACAGAGGAGTTAGAAATAACAATTCCAGCTGGTATTCCGGACGGAGTAACCCTTAAATTTCAGGGCAAAGGAGATGCTGGCGAAGCCGGAACTCAAACAGGTGATCTATTCGTACAGATAGAAGTAGAGTTAGATAGAAACCTTGAAAGAAGAGGCGACGATATGTACTTAGATCAAGAGATTGATGCAATCACTGCAACAATAGGAGGAGAGATTAAAGTGCCTACAGTTCACGGAGAAATCAAAATTAAGATTCCAGAAGGAACCCAAGAAGGTAAAGTACTAAAAATTTCTGGAAAGGGAGGACCTAAGTTCAGAGGGAATGGAAATGGAGATCAGTACGTCCGTTTGCATGTAACTATACCTACAAAGCTAAATAAGGAACAACGCAGGTTGTGGGAAGAATTGAGACAGATTTCTGGTTAGTATTATAAATAGGTGCTTTCAGAGCTTCTATTTGACTTAATAAAATGCATCCCCCTATAATGACTTCAGCCCAGACGTGAAACAACCCCCGAATAGGCTAATCACTTGCACCGCCAACTAAGCTAAAATTTTTGCCGAGATTTTACTTCTACAAGGTAGCTTACTATGACAGTGTTAACTCAACTTGCTGGATTACCTCTTAGCATTAGCGATGAGGCAGAGGATTTACATTACAGTGACGAAGAGGTCGATTGTAGCGCATGCGGAACGATCAAACTTCGTGATATATCACCTTCTTTGTTGAATAAATCATTAATGTACCCAGAGCAAGTTTATAAGCATCATAAAGAGATGAAGCTTAGAACGCATAGTAACTTATCTGGGAACTATACTTACGACGTAATTTATCTTCCCGATGGACTTTTGGGCATCGAATATATCAAGACTCATATTTTCTTTGCTCCAGAGTCGAAGCCAATCGCTTCGATTGTGCAGGTGCTTTCCGGAAATCTAACAGTCCTAATGCAAAAAAATAGACAGAAACAAAGCATTTATGACCTAGAATCACACGTAGATGAGGCAATATTAGTTGAGGCATCAGAGGGAGAGAAGGTTGCTATTCCGTCAGGCTTTTATTATACATTTGTAAATACATCTTCTGAGCCAACAGCATTTGCTAGAGTAGTTTCAGAAGAGCATCTAGCTAATTACGAGGCCTTAAGAAGAGAATCAGGACTTGCATACTATCTAATATCAAAGAATGCTAGGCAAGAGGTAGTGGTAAACCCAAGGTATAGAACAGTTCCAGATCTGAAGAGTCTTACAGTAACCGAAGTTAATACAAGAACAAGTTACTCACCTAATTGTGAGAACCCTCTATACGAAGAGGCTATGAGTAGTAAAGATATTCTGCAAGAATTATTTAATATCTAGTTACCGGCAGAGGGAAGAGGATCAGCAGCAGATGGTCCAATTTTGAAACCAGAAGAATTTGAATCGGAGGCATCGCCCTCCGATTTCTCATCTTTTATTTGAACAGGATCTGTTGCCGGAGCCAGTGGATCAAACACTTTTGACTGTAATTTTTCGCTACCTACTTTTTGTTTGGGTTTAGGAGTAGGTGCCGATTGTTTCCTTGTTGTTTCACGCTTTGGCTCCTTCTCTGTTATGGTCTTTGGAGTTGGAGTAGCATCGGCCTCGGTCAGGCGTTTTTCCATCTCTTTCTTTATTATTTCTTCAGTGGATTCTAGATCGGCTTTTACAACAAATTCACCTTGGTAGTCATCTCCTGAGAAGCTATGCTTTGAGAATACCTGTTTGAGTCTAAAACCTAACTTAGGTGCGGAGCATAATACTAAAGTCTGAGAGTCTGAAATAGGTACAAGAACAAAAGATGCTTTTGCTGTTTTAGAAACAACCAAAGGATTTTTATTAGGATTTATTGGATTAACATTTTTTAGGTTTGTGGCTGTTTGTTTACTGATTCTCGAGATTGCAAGACCATTGCTAGTTTGTCTTAGATTATCGAACGCTTCTTGTCTGGCCTTAACCTCAATAAAGCTCAAACTTGAGAACACCTTACTTACAGCTGTTTCTAGGGATGCCCCATAGTTGAGCAGTTGTTTAACACTATCAAAGGTTTCTGCTCTAGCGTACCTGTTTCTGAATGAGTTGGTTTTCCAGTAAATCAAAGAAAGCAGTTCAGTAGCAATTTCTCCTGATAGTTCTATTTCTTGTTTATTAGCATAATCCAGCACCAGCTCTGCGTAGCTATTAAAGTTAGGCTCTACAATATTTACTTGTCCAAACCGTTTATTACCTCCACTTACATCTACATTTGTGGTTTTGCTAGCGTTCCATAGTCCAGAGAACTCTCCAAGAGTTTCTAACACTTTTTCTTCTGTGCGGATTCCCACAGAGAATAGTTCGTCATAGTGAGGCTGACCAGGTGAGGTTGAGTACTCTTGTGTGTCGACTTTGCCTTTTTCGGTAAATATAAGTATTCGTAGTTTGTCATCTTTTTCTTCCCAGCGGACTTCATTAACTTTTGCATCGCCTCTATCGAGGGTCACTGTAAAATACTTGCTGGTAAGCTTTTCTACAAAAGATACTCCTGTTGGTGCCACAATTTCAGCAAGTTCTTTTGGTGGCTTTTGAATGTCTAAATGTATATCTACTTTTGCTACCTTACTCTGACTAAGTAGCTTAGCCAAAACAACTGTAGAGCCAAGTTTATCTAGATCGAAAAAACTAGCAGCAGTAATAAGTAGGTACTTAGATTTTTTAGTTATTTCTTGATCCTTGCTGTTCATTACGGTTTTGTGAATTATCTATCTGCTTTGCAGGTTGAGGCTGGTTTCCTGAGTTGTTCTGATTACCACTATTTTGTTTCGGCCTACTGTTCTGGTCTCCATTTGTTTTTGGTTTATCTGGCTTAGTTTTTTCTTTTGACCCTTCGGATTTTAGTTGGTCAGCGATGCTGTTTGCTCTACCTAAATTTGCTCCATTCGAAATAAATTCCGCACATGATTTAAATGTCTTTGGTCTTGTATTTGGGTTAGCAAATCTACGTGTGGTTAGGAATACAGAAGAAAGTAGTCTACTGTAATGCTCTGGAGTTGCACCTTTACCACTAATCTCTGAATATACAAGCTCTGCAATTGTCTCACCTTGTTCTCCACGGTTTAGTTCTACTTTTCCGTGAGGAATGGCAAACGCTCCACCAATACTTACATTTTTAGCTTCGTGCACTAGGGCAGGAAAATTTTTAAACACACCTTCAACCTGAGAGTAATCAGTAACCCCATAGAATAGGATAGTATCGTATTCGCCACCTTCTGCTTTCATCTTCATTCCTCCTGTATCAAATTGACCTTTATCCATAGAGATGTAAACGCTTATCTTTTCGTCAGATTGTTGCCACTGAATATTCTTAACTTGATCATCTCCTTTATTAAATGTCAGTACGAATCTTCTTGGAGAAACAGACTTGATGATGTTTACCTCTGGCAGTTTTGCTGCAGCAGTAAGTTTTGAATCGAATGACTGAGGTAAACATAGATCAATCTTCTCTACGTTTTTGTTTAGGACCTCGAGAAGTACTGTAAAGGGAAGGTATTCTCCTGGTTTAAGCTTAGGGTTAGGTACTACTAAAAGTTTTTTTGCTGAGGCAATAGTGCTCATTGTGTATTAGTAACGTTTAAATGGGCAGAATTAGTGTGGACAGTAAGAGATAATAGCAAAGAAAACGCTTGTCCATCAATGTTTTTGCTACAATAGTAGATGCAAGTAACACTACAATTTCCTAAAAGTTCACTGACTTTTCTAATAGGCCTTAATATCTTTTTGTGGGTTGTAATCACTATTCTTAGTTTTGTTGCAGGGCCAAGGAATTTCGAGATTGTCTACAGCAACTTACTGATTGGATTAGGAGCAATGAGTTCAAGTCTCGTTGTCCACGCAGGGGAAGTGTGGAGGATCGTGGCTTCTTTATTCCTACATGTAGATATATTGCACTTGGGTTTTAATATGTTTGCACTTTATCAACTGGGTAGAGTTATCGAGCAATACTATGGAGGAAAGCTACTTTTTGTTTTCTATATTGTATGTGGGATAGGTGGATCTCTTCTGAGTATTGTTTTCTTAGCACCTAATATACCTACAGTAGGTGCATCTGGAGCAGTATTTGGATTACTAGGCGTGTTGATAGCTGGCAGTATCAAGAAAAATAGATATGGGCTAGACCTTCCTTTCAAACCTTCTGATATTCTGCCGCTAGCTGTTTATGCACTTTTATTTGGGTTTATACCAGGTAGTGGAGTGAATAATTTTGCACATATTGGAGGGCTGCTAACAGGATTAGCCTTGGGCTTCTTGTTTAACCACCAGCTTGTAGTGAAATCAAAGCAGCAAGAGAAGCTATCTCAAGCAATGTACTACCTATCTCTGATAGTATTGATTGTGACTTACTTTGCTGTGGCGTTTAGCTTTATTCAAGTACTATTTGAACCATGATTCTTCTATTCCTCGGAATCTCAGGAAGTGGAAAAGATACTCAAGCAAGTCTGATTGCGGACGAATTCGGATACACCGTTGTCTCTACGGGTGATCTTATAAGAGATGAGATAGAAAAAGAGAGTGAGCTTGGAAAAGCGTTAGAAAAGGTAGTAAATGAAGGTGACTGGGTAGATGATAAAGTTGTATATGATCTACTTTCAAAACGGTTAGACGAATTACATGGTGACAAATTTATCCTTACGGGTGCTGTTAGAGACGAAAATCAGGTTTCGATGTTAGATGAGGCTTTGCGTAAGATAGGTTATGAACTTCACAAAGTTATTTTGCTTGAACTACCTGATGATGTAGCTGTGGAAAGGCTTTCGGGAAGATTGTACGACAGAGAAGGTAATATGTACCACTCAAAATTTAACCCGCCTCCGGTAGATGCTAAAGTCGAAGTAAGAGAGGACGATCAAATTGATGCAATAAAAAGTAGGATTCAAGAATTTCACGACACTGTAGACCCAATTATAAAAGCATATCAGTCTCGCGATATTCTAATTCGTATCGATGGTGATAGAACGGTTGAAGAGATTAATAAAGATATTCGCCACAAATTGAATATTCTGTAATAATTGGTATGGATTTACCATACCTTACTACTAAGCAGCTCACTGTTGAGCTAAATTCTCGAAATCTTCTATCTGCCCGCGTAGAAAAAGCTATCACTCAAGCTCTGGAATCACATAGAGGGCAAATAAGAATGAGTGGCGCAAGTTATGTAAATCAACATGTTTTCCCAGTTGCTGCAGACATATCTGTGAGCCTTCCTGCGGCATACGACTTGGAACTAGCGGTAACACTTGCATTACTCCACGACACAATAGAGGATGATGAAACTTTCACCCCGCAGCGGTGTGCAGCAGTGTTTGGAGAGGAGGTGACGGAATTAATTCTATTCTTAACCAAACAAAGGAGGCCCAAAATCATATTAGACGCGAAAAAAGATAAGTTAGCTCGTAACAAAGAAATGCTAGATAGACTAGTTACAGCTCCCGCAATTGTTAAATGGATAAAAATGGCAGGCAGATATAATAACGTGCTTTGCAGTGTATTACAGG
>CAYGMI010000001.1:15436-34094 GCA_964351125.1 uncultured Candidatus Saccharibacteria bacterium
ATCTAACTCTACACACGAACACTATTTTGTGATTACAGAACAAATATACGTTCCTTTCGCTAGTAAGTTCTGTAAGCCATATGCCAAGAAGTTGACTACGCTTTTAGATATGGTCAGAAGTGAGTCACTGAATACAAGAAGGCATAAATTGACACAAGGCTTAGCAGCAGGGTAGTATCAGCAATCTATGATAAACGACATCGAACAAAAACTAACAGAAGCAATTCTAGATTTATATCAGCTAGAAGATGTGGAGATTAAGTTAGAAAAGCCAAGAGATCCATCACATGGAGATTGGGCTTCTAACTTGGCCTTAATTATTTCTAAACGCCTGTCAAAAAATCCTAGAGAAGTTGCAGAAGAGGTTAGTAGCTGGTTATTCGAGCAAAAATTGGAGGCAGTTGCGGACATTCAGGTTGCTGGGCCAGGTTTTATAAACATTCGCATAAAAGATTCCACGATTTTGCAGCAACTAATGAATTTCAGTGATATAACTCAACAGGTAAATGCTGGTGAGAAAATCATTGTCGAGTTTACTGATCCGAATCCTTTTAAGGAGTTCCATATTGGTCATTTGTACTCAAATATTGTGGGTGAGTCAGTGGCGAAACTATTAGAGGCAACAGGCGCAGAGGTTAAGAGAGCTGATTACTTTGGTGATGTAGGCATGCACGTTGCAAAAGCCATCTGGGGCTTGCTGCGAATAATGGAGGCAGAGTCAACTGATCTAAAATCACTCAGTTCACTAGATATAGATGAGAGGGTTAAAGTGTTGGGAAGATCATATGCGAAAGGTGCAACTGCTTTCAAAGAAGATGAACAAGCTAAGCCAGAGATTGTTGCATTAAATAAGCAGGTTGCGATTGCAGGGCAAGAGTTAGCAAAAGAGCTGTTTAACCAGGAGCCTAATGTGAACTTTGCCGAGATCAAAGTAGAAACCAAACTAGATCAGGCTACAGTTACCGAGATCTTTAAGACTGGTAGGAAGTGGAGCCTAGACTATTTCGATTCGATCTACGCCAGATTAGGTATGAAATTCGACTATTATTTCCCTGAAAGCTATACAGGAGAGATAGGATATAAAACTGTGCAAGAAGGTTTGAAGAATGGTATTTTCGAGAAAAGCGAAGGCTCCGTTATTTTTAGTGAAGAAAAGAGCGGTCTACATACCAGAGTATTCGTTAATTCGCTAGGGATACCGACCTATGAGGCTAAAGAATTGGGGCTAGCGCCGGCAAAGTATAAGGAATTCAAATACGATAGATCGATAATAATCACCGGAGCGGAGATCGATGAGTACTTCAAGGTATTGCTTAAGGCAATGGAGTTTACAATTCCCGAATTGAGAGCAAAGACTGAACATATTGGACATGGAATGGTAAGGCTGCCAGACGGAAAGATGTCTAGCAGGACAGGGAAAATAATTAGGGGAAAGGAAATCCTAGATGAGATGCACGAGCTGGCTAGGCAAAAGCTAGAGACCTCAGATAGAGAGGTAAGCCCAGAAGCAGCAGAGACGATTGCCCAGGCCTCGATCAAGTATGCTTTTCTGAAGAGTTCTATTGGAGTAGATTTGGAATTTGATATGGAGAAATCTGTTGAATTTGAAGGGGATTCCGGACCTTATCTGCTTTATGCATACGTTAGAGCGGGTTCAATATTTGATAAAGTTGAGGTGGATAACAGTGTGGATTACTCAAACTTAGAACTAGATCCCAAAGAGAAGGAATTGATCAAAATGATCTTAGAATACCCAACTATTATTGGTTATGCAGCAGATAGACTTGCTCCACATGTACTTGCCAGCTATCTTTTCGACCTAGCTCAGTCTTTTAGTTCTTTCTATGCAGATCATATAATTAAAGAAGCAGAGGCTTCTAGGCAAAAGCTTTGGGTAGATACCTTGCAATCAATGAGAACGGTGTTAGCTTCCGGTCTAAAGATCTTGGGGATTCAAGTTGTAGAGCAGATGTAGTATACAGAAGCATTAGCTTTAGTAGGTGGACTTGGACTATCAATGGTTTTATTGATAGGAATGGTACTGGTTTATTTCCTACTTATTTTCTTTGTTGGATTAATGTTGTATTACTTTACTGGCAAAGACCGTGAAGGAGGAAAGATTCTTTCTACTCTAATGCGTCGTGCAGGTCGATTCTATGCTCATCTATGGATGTTGCTAATGTCTCTGACTGGATTGGTTGGTTTCTCATTGTTTGTGAAAGCAGTGATGGGTTCTCTATTTGTTGACTTCGTATATAAATCTACTAGATATGGTTCTTCTGTTGATGCCATGCGTCAATCAGATTTACAAACTGGACTGATACTTTTTGTGCTGGCAATGGTTATCTACCTTATTCACTGGGCATTCTCTTATCTGATTGAATTGCCAGAAGAGAGGAAAGGAACAGTAATTACCAAAGTGATGAATACTTTTGGTCTATTTGTAACCTCTTTCATCTTTTATGGATCATTGATTCTGTTCGTATTCGAGTTAATTAGTGGTGGACGTTCTGGTGGAACCCTATCTTGGGTACTTGGGTCATTCTCGTTCTGGTTATTCTATGCTTTGAAGGTTGTTTGGGTTGTGAAGAACGAGGTGGAATAGAGTAGGAGTATTAAAATTCAGGCCCCAGAGTATTCTGGGGCTTTTTTATTCCCTTCTTCCAGGAGCTTGGCCAAATGCGCTTTTTACTTTTGTTGCAAACACTGTAGGTTCTGATGTCTTTTTTAGTACAAACACCATATTTCTTCTATTATTCATATCCTCTGGAGTAAGCTCGCTCATCGGGCCTCTCTTGGTACGATTGCTGTCCTCTCTAAATGGGGTGGAATTCACTCTTTCTGTAATACACCCTTGTCTATTGTCAGATTCAAGATCACTCCTAAAATTATCTTTTCCAAGATACTCCGGTAGCTGGATGTTCACAGGTTCAAGACCGAGTTTTTTAAATATGGTGATTAATTTTGCATATGTTGGAGCATATCTATTATAGTAGTTCTCGCCGTCGGGAGAATCTACAATATAGGCAAACTCTTCTCTAGTAAATGATATAGGGGGGTCTAATTGTGATCCAATTTGATTATAAGCCTCGACCATTCTGTCTATTAGAATAGCGTATGCTCCCGTCTCTGGGTCAGGCATATCTATTACCAAAAAGTCCCCTATTGCCATTTCAGAGGAGAAGTCGGCTACAGTAGATTCGAAAGCTTCTGTGGATTCTTCGTGAGAAGCGCTACGACCTACCCATAGGAATATGGAGGGTTTACTTTTATCTCTTTTATTCAATTCTGGCCATTGCTTCAGAACGTCCCAAGAACCTTTGCTTAATGTGACTTTATTATCGGTTAAGAATCTTGTTAGTCTTGTTCTCGCTTTGATGTAGTTGTCCTGACTAATTTCTAATGCGTTTATGGAGTTGATTAGTTCAGGATGTGAAGCTGCGATCTCTGCAAGTTGTTCCGTAAGCCAGCTATCTCCTGATCCAAGCTCGAAAATATTAAAGGGAACTCCTTCAGATATTTGTTCTATTACAACTTGAAGCATGTCTGATCTGTATTTCGTTTCTGCTAATTCATTGCTCTCTGAATACCTTTCGAAGTGCGCGAACTCATATACGCTTGCTAAATCTAGGTGGGTGGGTAGAGATTCGGGGGAGATATCCTCTAATTTTTCAGATGGGAACAACAACATTCTAAGTGCCAAATACTGTACTAGGATCCTTTTGCTATAAAGCTTATCTTTAAATTCGAAACCTGAATGTGTAGGCTCTAGATACTGACTATAAACTCCTGTATCAAGGTGGATTTTCTTCTTAAGCGAATTTGCTAGTTCAGATTTTAGTAGGTTTAGTACGAGAGGTAACTTAGCGCCACCTACAATTTCGGTTGCTTCATCGATGCCTCTAGCAGTTTCAATTCTTGCCAGAAGCTTTCTTACTTCACTTGCTACAGCCTTCCACTCGGTCGAATCTTTATCAAAAGCCGAAATCTCTCTAACGAGATCTTTCTCGTAGTTAAGCCAAGTTGCACCGATATCTGGTCTTGCATCTTGGCCGATAAGTATCGTCTCTGGTCTGATCGGGGGAACTATTTTTGCGATTCTATCTAGTTTAACTGTTTTTCTATCCGTAACTAGCTTGCCGGAATCATCCATCGAGTAATTATTAAACCTACCCATCGATATTCTATTCACTTCGCTGACTAATTCTATGGACTTAGAGAGCTTACGAGAAAGCTCACGAAAATACATGAATTGGTCTGCAGAGGCACCATATTGGCGTATCCACTTATTGGTATTGTCTAAATCGGCAAGTTGCAGAAGTCTTGTAAGTAGGTTCAATGATATCTCTGTAGAGAGTGCATCAAGGTTTGAAAGTAGTTTAATCCAGAAAATACCACTTTGACTTAGTCCATCATCATAATATATCTCAGTGTCAGCAAGTCTTGTTAATGTATCTATAACTTGCAGGATAGATTTTTTATGTTGTTTTTTACTAACATAAGTATCATCGGTGTCGTTATGAGATAAGTATGCGATAGCCCATTGATTCGAGCATAGAAAGCGCAGAATATGTAAGGCCTCTCTAGGAGTAATGGCCTCAAGTACGCTAGGTTCGGATAAATCAAGTCCTTCACCATTCTGTGTTAATCTAGTGAGTTCTTCGGGATTGAGTCTTTCTTCTCCTGCAAGTACGAATTTTAGGGATTTATTAAGTCCTTCGGGTTTCGCATCATTTCTATCTACGTACAGTCTCTCAACCATAGTCCTTTTGATACCTAGGATTACGTTTTCTACCTTATCTTGCTTCGGGCGAAGGTTTTCTACTGCTAATTCAGATGTTGCCATGTAAGATTAAACCACGCATGCATACTTGAGGCAATCTCTGGGTGGTTAATTACTACTCCAACTAGGTTTCCACCTTTGCGGAAGTCGATAAATGCTACCTTTGGGCCGTAGATATCTATTTCATGCTTTATTGGGTATTTACTAGAGTCAACTAATCTAGTCTCTCTAAAGGCGTCTGGGCTCTGTTTTTCGTATTCTTCGGACCATCCACCACTTGCAACAATAGAGCGTACAGGTATTTCGGCTGCTATCCTGCGTTGGGTGAACTCCGAAGTCAGCCACTTGAATAGCTCTGGCTGCACTTCACCTGTGTAGACTGCTGCCGAGATTGGTTTTGCGGTTGTTAGCATATCTTCGTAGATGGTCTTTAAGCCCTTTACTCCCTGAAAGGTTGTCACAACAGGTCTTTCTGTCGAAAGAGTGAATGCCGAGACTAGATCAGGTAGTAGATTAGAGATATCTGAGCGGGCTCTATCAAGTTCGTTATAGCGGCTTTCGGCTATTTTAAGAAGTTGTTGCGGTGATTCGGGCCTAAAATAGGCTTTTCCAGACTTTTCTACCTCCGTTACGAGTCCCTTTTCTGCCATAGAATAGAGGCTTTTATACACTGTAGGGCGCTTAAAGCCTGTTTCTTTTATCAACCGTGCAGCATCCTGCTCACCTAGATTAACTAGTGCTTCGTATAGTACTGCTTCTTTATCTGTGATTCCAATTGTCTCTGGATTAGGTATTAGCATAGCTTGAGTTCGTTATGGGACAAATATAGCACTGTCACTTATAAGTGACAAGCTTTCTCTTAGACAATTGAATCTACTAAATGGTGAAATCACTAATAAATAAGGTGTAAATCGCCAACTCTTAGGGAGGTATTTTTTTGTGTTACTACAGGTTGACAAAGTTATAGGATAGTGTCATAATATATCAAGTATATCGAATAAGAAATTTCAAAACTAAATAACTTAAGTGCCCTACACACAATTAATGAAAGCTCGAATTTGGAGCTCCTAAGTAGGGGAGACAAATTCGAGCCTTTTTTATAGTTAATGAATACTAGTAGGCGGGAATCTGAGCCAAGCTCAACAATTGACTCAGATTTCCTCTTATGAGGTACCACGCTCCGACATATGGAGCCCCTGAAGCCGATGACGGGAGGATCTACAAAGATTAGCGGTAGAAATGCAGCTAACCATTGAAAATAAAGAGTAATTGACTGAAGTATTGCAGAATTTGCAGATGGATGTCGAATTTGGTATTTAAGCCTTATAAACCAATGGTTTTGAGGCTTAAAACTGAATAAATGGCTGGATGTGGAATTATGTTCCACAAAAAGCGTAATACGAAAGCACACAGCCTCGTAGAAGGAGGCTGTTTGCAGACATGTACTGTTAGTACTTTGAAAATCGAATACCTTTAAAAAGGCTAGTTTTCAAATTGAGAAATGAAACTATACCGCTCCAAATCCTTTGCTATTTTAGCATTTGGTGGAGGAGCGGTAATTGGAATCATAGACGAATTCACTTGATTGCTTATATGTGTAAGCAGCCAAGCGACTTAGTCGCTACTCAATTGAAGCTAACTAACTAAAAGTTTCTCCTTATAAATAGTTATCAAACGAGCTGCTCTAAATAGAGTAGGGGTTTGATAATTTAGAGTATTTATCTCATATATAAGGAGAATGTTATGTACCAGACACAACGTTATACCAAAAAATCCCTTGCACCAATGACCCACCCCACAACAGGTGAAATCACTTACGAGCCAAGTGCCGTTCGCGGCGATCTGACTGTAGAGGATGGCAAATTGCATTTGAGTATTTCCGTTGTTCAGGACCCGAACGGGTTAGGGATGAACGGACTCATCGCGAAGTCTATCATGTTCAACGAGTTGGACCGAAAATTTGATTTTCCAGAAAGTTGTTCAGTTGAGAGTATGGATGCTCTCGGCTGGACTGTCAATTCGGAGCAGAAACTGAAGTCGCGTGGACTGCGATACGAGATGTCACAGGCGCTCATAACCGAAGGACTATATGTAAATGGGAGCGAAGAAGTTGCTCGATTCCTATTGAAACAAAACCCAACAGGAATTTTCTGTGAGGGCGAGTTCCGGGTTCGGGAAATCACACAATACGGTATCTTTTTGTCACAAGGAGGCTCAGAAGATCTGAAATGGGGTGGATTTGTTTCACTCCCAGATTTTTATCAGATGTGGGATTTGAATTATCCACTTTGGTGGCTGGGAAATATAAATCCAGCCTAGTTAGTTAAGGAGGCCACTGATAGCCTCTCAAAATATCGGTCGCCAGCAGAAGCGATATTCCGCAAATCAAGTCCCCAATGCCTGGGGCGAAACGAGAGAAGCACCTTTGCCGGTCGCTTCTCTCCACCTTAATGCTAATAACAGAAGTTGTTGGCAGTAAGGTGGAAACACAACTCAATGAAAACTACTAGCTAAACATAGATTCCCCCTTATAAAGGTTATTTCACCTTTTGATGCATCATAAATGGTGTGTCGAAAGGTGAAATAATTCACCCTTAGATAAAAAGAGATCGTCAAACAATGAAAGATGATCTCAGGCTAAAGGAATAAGGAGAATATTCTATGCCTACTCAAACAAACTACCAACGAACACAGGATGTAATCCGTGAAAACCGCCCAGCCGGGGCAACAATCTCGATGGACCGTGTGAAAGAAATTTACGCGGAAATGGGATACAAATTCGCCACGAAAATCTCTGCACAGAATAAGGTGCAGTTAACACGCGAGAGCCCTAACGGAAAAATAGTCACACGTTGGAGCTTTAAAGATATAGAAGAAGCTGGATATATGGTCGTCGAAAGAGGCGGAACATATCAACTTGAATACATATCCGAAGAAAAACCTGAAAATTACATCCCGATCCTTGATGCCTGGACCAAATTGGTCGATGGCGGCTACAAACTGTATTGCCCCTACGTCGAAACTGAAGGGCGTGTGATAGTTTCAATTGATGCGTCTGATTCTTCTTACGGAACAGCTTACAACTGTTTCCGTGCATCAAACACTGAAATTCAGATTTGGTGGAACGGTAAAATTGAAGGCGACGAAGTCGTCTACACTCCATTCATTCGTGGAGGGATGGTCCATGATTGGACCAGCAAAATCTCTAGAGATTTTGCTGATCCACTTTTCGAAGAAGCAGGTATTGCCCAAGAAGAGGTTCGTGTCAAAATTCAGACGCGTTTTGTGAAGCCATTGATCCCCGAATACGTCATTGCAGGTGAGTATTGGACGGATTCGGATCAAGTGCCTTTTGCTGAAGCACAAGAAAAATCGGTGAAATTTGCGCTTGAAATGCAGGCGGAAGGACTGCTAGGGGATCACGTGTTGGTCTCAAAGAAGGATATAAAAGAGTTGATTGATGCAATTCCAGGTGGCTATGCCCCTATTGAATTTATCGAGTTGATCAACCGAATCGAAAAACTGATCGCGCCGAATAGCTAGTAAATGAGGCCACTGATAGCCTCTCTAATTTCAGTCGCCAGCAGAAGCGATATTCTGCAAAGTAAGTCCCCAATGCTTGGGGCGAAACGAGAGAAGCACCTTTGCCGGTCGCTTCTCTCCACCTTAATGCTAATAACAGAAGTTGTTGGTAGTAAGGTGGAAACACCAAAATCAATTTGAAGCTAAATATTTTGTAAAAGGAGAAGAGATGACTCTTCCAGTAGTAAAGTTCATGAGCCAACACGATGTGACGGCCCTCGAAGCGAAACTGGGAAGTCAGCCTGCACTTGGTGTAGGTATGTTTTCTCCTTTCGCTAACAAGCCGGTCTCGATGGTTCGGCAGATTGAGAACATTGAAGGATGTTCTGCTTACGATATCTGGTTCGGAATGACCAGAATTGTAGGAAAAAATCTGCAGAGTCAATTGCAGGCAGGATCCGAAATTATCGTATGGGTTGCAAAGCAGATTGAAGAAAAAGGTCTGGATCCGTACGGTGAAATCCTAGTTGCCAAGTTGCCAGCACAGTTTAAAGAATATGTTCAGGCAGCACGTGAAGTGCGTCGTAAGATGCAACCGTCTTTGGATCGTGCAGATGTTTACGTAGTGAATGATTTATATCATGTAGCTGTAAACGTCAGTGAGAACCCAGGAATCTTATCCGCCCAATATGGGTTACTACCATTTAACGAGATTGAATTCTCAATGGTATATAACCCCGGTTGGGGCCGGATGAGTATTGGTGCAAACACGGTGCACTCGATGCCACACCCAAGTTTGGCAATGCAGGTGTTTCAAAACCTGTCATACGCCAGGGAGTGGTATCAACAGCAACAAGATCTGCATCAGCAGCTGATCATCACAACCAGACTAAATCTGGATGTGGTTACAGCGATTATGCTGATGAGCGGGTACGATCTCCCTGAAGTTTGGGTAGAGTACGTACAAAGCCTTAAGTTTGGTAACTTCGAAGGTCGCCCGAATCGTCCTTTACCGGATTTGAATCCGGTGGCTGTAGAATTAACCAAGCTTGAAGAAAGTGGCACTTGGGGAGGACCAAAAAGTTTTATTGGTTCCCCATTTAACAAACGTACTTCAGTCACGAGCCTTGAGCAGGTTCTTGAAGTACTGTCGCAGAAACTTCCCATATTGCCTGGACTCGCCCCGTCGGTGAGACTATTGGTAAAGGGCAAGAAGTAAATGCTCAAAGCAATCGCCGGGATTGCCTGGAACCTCCCTTCCGAGTTTTAAGACTCAACCAAAGCACTAGAAATAGTGCAGAGGGGTTGAATTATTGGAGACACCAGTCCACAAAAGTTGGCTATATTACTTGCATGTTGCAGGTGGTCGACAACCCAGTTAAAGCTAAAACAAAACGGCTTGGGTCCGGTGAATAGGGTGGAGGTACCCTCATTCTTCACAATTGTGAGGATGAAAACCATGAACGTAACAATTGAACAGATTCAAATTCGCTATGCAACGACCGCACATCAGGCAGAATGCCTTGTACGGAACGGATGGACACCTGTTGAATGCAATTTCGGTGACTATTCTGTAGTCGACGACCTGATGATGGACCATCATGGCGAACTGTCTAATCTCGAGCCAGTAGGCATTCGTGCTTACCGCGATCACTTCGGTGCTTGTGCTGAAGATCCACGATTTGTGGTGACGGGTGCCCCTGATGCAGACCAGACCTTCGCGGTTCTGGCTCTGGCTGGAGCATTGCCTCATCCATCACGGGAAATTCGCCATCCAGGCGAGAAGTACTTACAGAAAGACCTCACCGAAATGGCGGAATTAATCGCCAAACTCGACCGTGACCCAATCGGGGTCGATAAGACAGAGAGCGAGTTCGGCAAGATTCTGATCACCTGGGGTGCTATGCACACTGGGATTGGGGACGGACTGCCTCGTACACAAATGGCTGTGAGTTTGATGTTTCGCATGCTGACCGGTGGTGTTCAGCACTTGATGAAGCCGTACTTTGATGCGGCACATCAACAAGAAGCAGAACGCCGTGAAATGGCGGCAAAAGACGAAGTCATCGAAGAAGAAACCGCAATCCCCGTCGTAAATGATTCTCCAGTTTGGGGGTATGACGTGTGGTATGCCCGCCTTGGTGAAGAAACTGATTCACAGCTTCCAGAAGGATGGAAACGTCCTGTTCTAATTGCCTATCAACCGAAGATTAACAAAATCTCTTTCGGCTGCCCCAACAAAGCAGTCGCAGAGACGTTATTCGGCGAAGGCGGACTATTGAACGTGTTCCCACTACTCGGCGAAGGCTGGGGCGGGCACGAGGCGGGTGGCGGAAGCCCCCGCGGACAAAAGTATTCGCTTGAAGACGCGAAGCGACTCGCTCGCGAAGTCTTTGAAATGATTAATAGCTAAAGTCCCCATGCCTGGGGCAAATCGAGAGAAGCACCTTTGCCGGTAGCTTCTCTCCACCTTAGTGCTAATAACAGAAATTGTTAGTAGTAAGGTGTGAACCACACCATAAGTTAGCCTTAGTTCAATATCACAAATGCAAAGTAAATAGCCTTAGGAGGGCACGATGTTAGATTTACAAGCGACTATTGCCACAAATAAACCAGAGCAGATGATCTTTTCAATCGAAGAGGTGAGAAAAGCATTGAAAGAAAGTAAATTATCGGTTGTATTTGGGGTATCACAGGAATACCCAAATATAGGAAAGGGAGATCAAACTACAATCTTTCAGTTAACTGGAGAAAGTAAGACCATCGAAACAGTAAGTGGTCCATTTTGGAATAAAAACGTGTCAAAGCAAGAAATACATCTTTACATTAGTCTCACGATCGACGGAGAAGTAATAATGATCGATTACTCTTCTAAAGTTGATTGGAGTAATTGGGAGATAATCTATACTCCTTATATCTCAAATGCGAGAGGCTATGATGACCTACTTGCTCGAGATATCCCTATTGAAATGGGGATAACTACTAAGGTAGTAAAGCTTCCACCCCAAACTAATCAACAGAAAGTTGCAGTTAAGTATGCTGAGGATGCGAATAATACTGCGAATCTGGCAAACTATT
This sequence comes from uncultured Candidatus Saccharibacteria bacterium, assembly GCA_964351125.1. Taxonomy (GTDB): domain Bacteria; phylum Patescibacteriota; class Dojkabacteria; order J137; family JAEUSD01; genus CAYGMI01. The sequence continues at coordinate 26,820 of CAYGMI010000001.1, forward strand.
GGGGCTTTGAAGAGGCGGGATTTGCCTATAAAGCAATGTCGGAACTTGAAGCAACAATAGCCCAATTAGTGTCTCAGTTAGACGAACAGGGGATAGAACTCCCTGAATGGTTCGTTAATCCCTACATAGAGACACTCGGGGAAGTACATATTGTACAGTTCTTTGGCGGATACAAAGTATCAACTAATTGGAACTATAAAGGTGAAGATGGTGAGCTTCGTGGAATCAAAGAGATTCAGGTACAGCATCAAGATGAGGCAATAGAAATCGCCGCGGACCTCAACGAGCTCATTCAAGAGTATAAGAAAGGTTCGATTGTGGCGAAAGGAGAGGTTCACGCGAATTCTAAGATCTCTGCCATTTTTTCTACCGTTCAACTAAAGAGATAACTAAATGAGGCCAGTCAGCGCTTGCAGCGCCAAAGCACTGGCCTCCACCCACCTACTACTAATCTGTAGGGCCCCCGCGAGGGGATGCTTAGTGGTAGATGGGTGGAAGAAAGGAAACTGACATGGAAGAAAATAAAGTTGTATTTATCCCAGATGAATGGGGATTTACCTCGCACGTGATCCAAGAAATAAATAAAACAGGTCTACCAGTAGACGAGGAGGCAACAATCACAGCTTCTAGTATGCTCAGCTACGCAAATGTAGAGGTGAAATTTCACCCCTATATCGTGCTTAGTGGTGATGCCTTAGAGGCATTCAAAGCAGTTCTCGAGGGTACTGCCACGGTACAGCAACTAAAACTTCTAAGATCTAAGTAATAAGAATTCCACCATAAAGTGGGTGGTTAAAAACTACCCACTTTAAATAATATTCACTATGATAAACATCAATTTTGATCTAGAAGTATTACATCCTGCTTCGCTCTCGTAATAGCTACATAGTAGAGATGTCTACTTTGAGCATTGTATTCAGCTGCAGAAGTTGGACCAAGATCATTAATCTCTTCGAAGTCGACCTCGAAATCCTTCGAGTCGATCAACACTACTGAATCAAACTCAAGTCCTTGAGCATCTTCAACTGCCAATATATGAACTGCTGGGTCTCCGTGACCTAAGTATTCAAGTCTTTCGAGTGTATTTCTGTATTTGGCTAAGATTCCAACCTGTTTTTTATCAAGTTTTGATTGTTCTACAATTTTAGATATCTTTGATTGAAGATCTTCCAGATCAGAGTATGTATCTGAAGTCACCTCTCCATCATGTTTTTGATTACTTTCTTCCACATCATATCCCCTTGATTTTAAATATTTCAGAATAGAGGTACTATTACGATATACCTTTAGTAACTCAACTTTTCTAGGTCCCTCCTTGGCAAAGTCTTCGCTGATGTCTCCCCAATCTCTAATTGCAAACGCCTTTGTTTTCTGTCGAATATCTCCGATAAAAGTAATTGCTTTGTATGTTCTAGTGGCGATTGCAGTTACTATTTCTAACTGTTCAGGAAGCCAATTTTGAACCTCATCTATGACCAAGTGCACATATTGTTTAGGTGATTCTTCTAGGGATTTGATTAGAATTACTAAATCTACCTCGTCCAAGTACTTGTTTTCTTTCTGAAAGTTAAGAAATCTTTTGAATTCATCAAGCACCTTATCTTCTAGGTGTGTAGCTCCTGATAAGTACCAATCATGTAGAGTAGGGTGTACTAGCTTTGGTTTCCTTTTTTGTACTGGGATATCGCTGATAAGCTCCTGTTTTATTTTACGAAATTCGTCAAGGACTATTCTCGGAGGTATGCTTGACCATGGGTTGTTTTCCTGGATAAATTCGACGGCCTTATTGGTTGGCATAGGTTTGAATCTGTCAGAAGTTTTAACCACATACCTACTGTTTACGACTAAGGTTGCCCACTCGTTAAAAGTTGTGATCCTTACGCCCTCGATACCTAGCTCGGGAAGCAGCTTGCTGAAATAATCAATGTCTCCTTGGTTCGATACGAATACAATGATTCTTTCTGGATCAAAGTAGTCTCTGAATTCCGGAGTTAATACCAAGTAAGCTACGCGGTGGAGTGCAAGGGTAGTCTTACCACTACCAGCAGGTCCACTAATCAGAAATGGTCCCTTAGGATCTGACCTAATAATCTGATCTTGGAGTTTATCTAGTTCGGCAACAATTTCTGGAAGCAAAAACTCTTTTCGCTCATTCATGTGCTTCTGAAACACTACCTGACGGTCGTATTCAGTATCTTGGTGCGTCATAAACACAATCTCAGCTTTAGTAATCAGGAAGTTATCCTTTCGTTCGATTCTTACTTTACGACTTGAGCCATCTGGCTTTTCGAATTCTGCCTCGCCTATATCAGCATATCTAAGAGTCGAGATAGGGCTAACCCACGAGAATACACCTGCTGGTTTATACAGGCTTTTTCCAATATAGATTGTTTCTTTTTCTTCTGTGTCCTCCCAAATCAAATCAAGTCTGACGAAGTAGGGTGTGGATTTGATCTTTAATAGATCTTTAGCCATCCCTTCGAGTAGCTGCACTTTGGCAATAGCTAATTCTTTTACTGCGTCATCGCTAGCAGCGTCGTCAATGTCGATGTCTGCAAATTCCTGCAGATTTTCGCGGTGTTCTTGACCACGATTCATTAATACCTCTGACTGGTACTGTAGTTCCTTGGTTAGTTCCTTAACGTGCAGATCTGCAGCAGCTTTGATGCTGAGTTTTTGTTCTGTTGTAAGTTGCATGGTGGGTTTTTGCTCCATCCGTAAATTAGGCTAAAAGCTTAAACAGCTGAGCACAATTCAATATGATTATGTCCAATTGTTTAAGCCTAACTAACTAGGAAGGTGCGAAAGTAGACGTTATTCTAGCACTACTAAGACAGAATCGTAAAATAAAAAAGCCACAGCTTTAGAGCTGTGGCTTTTTTAGCTTTCAAACGTTTATTTGGTAACGTTGATTGTTTCCAATAGAGTATTGATTAAGCTTGCGCCTGAATCGGTAGCGATTACCATTCTCACTTTGCCTCCATCTACTTTATCTTCTTGTATGTCGACAACTGCAATCGTATAAGAAAGATCTTCGTCTACATCAAATGTATATAAACCAAACACTAATTCCTCTCCGGAGGTTTGACCGCTGTCTAGCAGAGCTAGATCGATTTCTTCCATATCAGGTGCTAGTATTTCTGCAAAAGCGTTAGCAGTCTCGATATGAGTATTCTCACCTTCCTGGCTTACCATGATGTATAAGCTCTCGGATTCATCTTCGTTGGTATACAAAACCATATCGGTTGCTTCTATATCTTGCTCAATAAAAGCGGCAGGATATTCCACTGTTAAAGTACCATCTAGATAATCTTCGTTATACGTTAGCAGGTCAGTCATAATTCCGCTTCTTCGGGTCTGAGAATCTGCAAGCTTTGCAATATTAAGTCTCTGATTAGAAGACGTTGCAGAAGCTTCTACTGCGTTAAGTGTATACGCACTAATTCCTACTCCTAGTAAGAAGAAACCACCAGCAATGATTGTCATAACTGCGATAGGGTAGGGAACAGAGCGTGGTTCTTTTTCTTGTTTTAGATCCATGTGTCCAAGTTTTAAAAGTAAGTAATACACTTTATCAAATAGAGGAAATTCATACTAGTTGCTGTGTATGTTCAAAATACTTAGACTGTATTATGAATAATCAGGAATATGAAAGTGCAGAAAAACAAATATTCTTTCTAAGGCTGCTTCTATTATTGATGATAATAGTAAGTTTAGTGTTAATTCTATCAGTAAACATCACCACATATGCAGTAGAGCCAAATGGAAGATATTATTTTTCTCCGAGTTCGGCCAGCTACCAAGGATGTAAGTTATATAAAACCAATGTAATGATTGAGTTAAATGAAGGAGTATCTTCTGCTGCAGATTTAGTTATAAATTACGACCCAGGACTAATTCAGGTTACGTCTACTACAGCCGGTCAAGCGTATGAACTACATGCGGTTAACTCCCATGATCCAAGTACAGGAACTATTATGGTGAACGGGTTAACTTTCGTCGGAGAGGGTTTTTCGGGTAGAGCACTATTCCTAACTCTCAATTTTAAGTCTAAGCCCGGAGTAACGACTGCAGGTTTTAATATCTACTTCACAGGAGTTGGCAACACGACAGACAGCAATATCGCCGATTCAGAAACCAGTACAGATATTCTGGAACAGGTTGTGAATGCAACATATTCGTTTGATCCTGAAGCATGTAATCCAAAAGATCTCTTACCTCCAAATACTAAGCCTACGACAACACAGGTAACTGATCCTATACAACCTAGTAATACAACTGGAGGCAGTAGTACTGGAGGTAGTCAGACGCCAGATGAAAGTAGTGAAGCTCCGGAGCCAACAGATCCTGAAATAATAGAAGAAGTACCAGATGATGGTAAGGTAGAGGTGATTCCAGGCCCACTGCTATATGAGATCTATGTTCGAGGACAATACTATCAACCTGCATTGCTACCCAATATAGTTCAGGGTGATTTGATTGAAGTTAGAGGTAGGGTAGAACCAAACCAGAAGGTAGAGGTATATGTATTTTCTGATACTTTTATTTACGAGGCTGTTGCAGACGATCAAGGATTATGGAGCTTGGTAATAAATACACAATCATTTGATCCCGAAGTGCATAACATTCAAATTAGGGTATTAGACGAAGATAATGTACTCAGATTTACTAACCTTTCGGAGTTCACAGTAATTAGTCCGCTACAAAATCAAGAAATAGTAATTGCTGATAACGATACTCAGACAGCTGATAGATTTGTGGCATTGTCATTAGGACTGACAGGGGTGTTTTTAGCAGTATTCGGTGCACTGATGGGGGTGAGAATTAAGAAAGCGAAAGTCTGGAATTAGTGTATACTTTTTAAATATTAAGCAACATAGATGGAATTTATTATTGATCACTTCGGTTATATCGCAGTAACCTTTTCTGCAGGGGTAATTACGGGCTGGTATTCAATTTCATTCTTCAAGAATACATTGAAACCACTTTTAAATAGAAAGAAATAGTCTCAGCGTTATTTTATTACTAGATCAGAGAAGGCATCAGCCATATCTTCTGACATCAGTTTGGTGACGGCATTTGGATCGTCGATACCAATAACTCTTACTGCTGTCGTCCCGACATCCTGTTTGAACTCACCGAAGATACTGCTTCCTTCAAACTGGTCGGAGGAGTAGTGAGTGATTGCTATGTTGTCGTCGGAGTAGATCTGGATTTCGTCGCAAAGGTTTATACCAAGAGCGCATGGGGCTTCGAACGGAAACGCAACAATGAATTTTAGTGTTGTAGTATTAATTATTAAGTTCGGTATACCATCTTCCTCAGAACCTAGTTTTTCGATACATTCCCATTCTTCATTCACCGTAAAGATGATCTCTGTTGTGTCATCTTTGTAAGTACAGGTTTGAGTAGTTGCTGTATTTGCTGCTTTCTCTCCAAAACCAAGTGGAAGTCTAACCTCGATGTCATTTTCAAGAATATCTTGAACGGTATTTAGAGTTAGCATTCCCATTAATAATCCTATAAAAAAGAATGCTCCAGCTACTATAACTAAGGCCGATTTGCCGTACTTCAGAGGTTTCTTATGAATTGGGAGGGTAGTCTGTTCTTCCATAATCCATTCTACTAGGATTCGCTACAAGTGTACAGATAGGATGTATAATCCCGATGTGGAGAGATGGCCGAGAGGTCGAAGGCGCCGCTCTCGAAAAGCGGTAGGCGGTTTTCCGTCTCGAGGGTTCGAATCCCTCTCTCTCCGTTTAAATATCTGATACAACTAACTCATCATAGCCACTAGTTGGATCAAAAACTCTACTGAATTTAAGTTCATCTAACTCCAGAATCACTATCTCTGCCGTCATTCCAACGATTGAACCCATCTTAAGATGTCCTCCAATTACGTTTCCCTCAACAGTAGATATAGAGATGTGTAGATGGCTATTTCCTTCCTCCACCGTTCCTGTGCTAGATACTATTTCGAATGTACCAGAGTATTCATTAATTATGGATGCATCAGCCATTCTTAGAACTGCTTTCTTTAGGTTGCCTACTCCTGACAGCACTACTCCTGCAGTGATTTTCTTAGCAATAACGTACTCGTCAATTTTACTCCTAAGGTCTTCTCCTTCTTTAAGCCTAAATGCATGTGCCTTCATCATAAATTATACATAAGAGTTTAAGAGTAGTCTTCATTTACTTTACCTATCTACTCGAAGGATTTAACATGTCATTGTGCGCAAGCGAACACAGAAACTAAAAGCCTATTTTTTGGCAGATATTAACCCTGTAATCAGATTCTTGATAATCTCAGACACAGTTTTGGTAGGAGCAGCGGGACTTCTTGGACCAATATTTGCAATATTTATCGCAGATTTTATAACTGGAGGTAACGAAGAAGTAGCAGGGATTGCAGCTGGGATTTATCTATTTTCAAGAAGTATCTTACAGATACCAATAGCTCACTTCCTAGACAGAATACGAGGAGAGAAGGATGACTTCTGGTTGATGGTAAGCTTTTCCTTGTTGTCTGCTATTGTTCCGCTATTATATCTTTTCATTAATACACCATTGCATCTATACATAGTGCAATTCATCCTCGGGTTCTTTACAGCCTTCACTTATCCAGCATTTATGGCAATTTTTACAAGGCATATTGATCCAGGGAAAGAGGGGACAGAGTGGGGAATCTATTTTACTCTTACAGATGTGATGAGTGCAGCTCTAGCAATTATTGGAGGTTATGTGGCAGCGACAGCGGGGTTTCCTACACTAATAATTATTGTAGTGGGAATGTCAGTGCTTGGTGCACTTTTGTTGCTGCCAATAAAGCCCTATATTCGCCTTAAATAATTCTGTAACATAAAGTATGTTCAAGCAAATACTAGTATTTATCTCAATAATTGGTGCAATTGCTGTAAATATTACTGCAACTAGCCTTCCACTTAATTACGTTACTACAGCACAAATTTCTGATAGTTTCGATGTTCTGTTTAAACCAGCTGGATATGTATTTGCCATCTGGGGACCTATATACCTAGGGTTGATCGTATTTGCTATCTATCAACTGATGCCAAAACAGAGAAAGGTGCAAACTTTTAATGAGGCTTCGTCATGGGTGATTTTAGGTAGTATTGCTAACGGCACTTGGATATATCTTTGGCACTACAGGTATATTGAATTAAGCTTAATAGCTATGTTGGTACTACTGTTTAGTCTGATAATGACATATCAGAAGTTTAAGATTGGGCAAAGAACAGAAAGTGTAAGTAGATTTGT
>CAYGMI010000001.1:34104-37258 GCA_964351125.1 uncultured Candidatus Saccharibacteria bacterium
GGCTACTATCGCTAACTTTACAATCGTTTTGGATGTAATTGGTTGGGATGGATTTGGAGTGGCACCAGAAATTTGGGCATCAATTATGATCATGGTGGCCGCAGTACTTGGAGTGTTTATGCTTTGGAAAAGAAAAGACTTAGTGTTCGGGTTGGTTCTGATTTGGTCACTCTATGGAATTTATAATAACTTTCCTGATCAGCAAGAAATGAGTATAGCAATTGCTGTTGCAATAGTGGCGCTACTATTATTTAGTGGTATAGCAATTTTAAGAATTCTTGCGCCGCACGCTTCCAGGGATCGACATAAAATTACTTAAAAATTTAGCAAAAAATAATGAAGAAGGTATTAATGATTATTGGGGGATTGGTAGTTGTAGGAGGAATAGCTGTGGTTGTGATTCTGTTCTCACTAACTAGAGTTCCTCATGTGATCCCCAAAGAGAAGATGACATTCAGCTATATTGAGAATTTAGAGAGTGTAGGCGGTCTAGATATTTTAGGCACAGATGAAGACAATACTTTTGCAGTATTTACAAATGATGATGACGCTGAATCAAATGGAGTATTAGTCCGGGCAGTTATTTCGAATTCGATCCTAGTCCAAGTAGTAGATACTTACGCAGATAAAGACTGTACCATCAGCTTGAGTTCAACTGCTACGAACAATGGACAAACCTACTATAAGGGAAGTTGCGACGACTCTGCATATTATGGGTTTCTAGATGCAACTGACGAAGATACAAGAGGCATACTGTTTGAGACTGTCGACCTGGGAAGTGATGCGCTTGATAGCTTTATAGAAAGTTACCTAGCTCTATAATCTAAGAGATTTCTAAGATCTTTTGAGCCATTTTTTCAGCGCTACTAAATCCGAACCTGGATTCGTGAGGCACATACTTTTTTTCGAGTAGCTCTTTTAGAGTAGGGAGTAGTAGATCAATATTGTTACCAATACTCCTAAAATTTGGATTCCTACCTAGATAGTATAGATTTCCTGTCTCTTGGATACCTATATGCCTAGTAAATATTGCTTTCTTTTCGAATAGCTCAATCTCTACTATTGTCGCCGGTCCAGGCTTAGCTATTATTAGATCTGCTAGATTTATGTAGTCTTGGAAGTTACTTACAAATCCCAGAATTACTATATTTGTAAGCCCAGAGAACATTTTAGTTAGCTTCTCTTTGAATTGCGTATCTTTACCTGCGGCTACTATTACTTGAATGTCTTTCTTTTCAGCGATTTTCTTAAGTGCTGGCAACATACTTATCGTTCCTAGCCCTCCCCCAGTAAATAAGATAGTGTTTTTTCTGCTATCTAATCCTAGTTCACGAATGACTTGTTCCTTTGGGCGGTAGCTGCGCATTTTAGGATCTATAGGGAAGTAGGGATAGGCAATCTTGCGACCGTCTACGCCGAATTTCTGGAACCTCATAGCGGCCGCATCTGTAGGAGCAAAAATTAGATCTGCGTTCTTATCAGCAAGCGGTCTAGGGAAGTCTACAAGATCGGAGGCAACACTAACCGTTTTGTATTTAGCGCCTCTGGATTTTACGCCTTGCAAAGTATTACTTACTATCAGATGAGTAGATACCACTGCATCAGGATTCATGCCATCGAGGATTCGTTTTGCTTTAGGAGCAATACGCCAGTTGATAAGATGAGAGTAAACCCAATGTACAGAATCAAGTTGGGAAATTTTGAATACGCCTTCGACGATAAGTTCGACGGCCCTATATTTGGTGGCCCATTCCCATGATTTTTCAAGGTTAGTAAAAGGGAATTTGTTGATCTCCTTAATTAGGTCAACGCTTAATACTTCTGTTTGAGGGGATATGTTTTTTAACGCTGTGGCAATCGCGTCAGCGGCGGACTTATGTCCGCCGGCGACATTGCTGTAGGCGATTACTATTTTTTTATTCATTGGCTATAATCCAGAATCGGATGCTTTAGCCTTTTGTACAAGTGCGTTACGCAGCTCTTCTGCTCTTTGAATACTCAGTCCAGGTAACCGTCCCTCTACTTGAGCTTTCTTAGTTTTATAGTTAAAGCTCATTCCAGCAGTTTGTATTTGTAGATCTGATAATCCAAGGATTCTAGCAATTGGCCCTCTGAGAATATCTACGTTTTGGATACGATCATAAGGAATGCTGATGTACTTCTTAGAGATAACACCTTTTTCGATCTTTAAGGCATCTTCGTTAAGCTCAAATCCAAAAGAGTTGTAAACCAGTTTGGACCATATGAAATTGATTGGTGTTGCAATTAAGATAATCACACCAACGATTAGAATTGTCCATGTTGGAAAGTCATATCCATCTGCTGCAATATTCAAAGTAATAATTAGCCAGATTCCTACAGTTGATAGGACTGTACTAAGAAGTCCTGTCCAGAAGAATAGCCAAGTAACTTTAGGGTCAAGTTTTTCCATATATAGTTGATTAAGGATTAGATCGTTTGGTTTTAGCTCTCTTAACAAGCTCATCTCTAAGTTCTTCGGCTACCTGTGGGCTCAGACCCGGTAGTCTTCCCTCTGAGCTTGCGCCAGCGTATTGACCAGTAAAACTAAAACCTGCAGTTTGGATATGTAAGTCTGAAAGACCAATTATCCTAGCTACAAGGCCTCTATAGATATCCACGTTCTGAATTCTGTCGTAGGGGATAGTGACGTAGTGCTTAAATATTACTCCCTGTTCTTTCTTAAAGCCGTCTTCAGTTAGTTCATACTTAATATTATTGTAGGTAAGTACCGCCCAGAAATAACCTAAGGCAATAAACCCGATAAGTACTACACAGCAGAGTAGTAGAACCAGAATTCCAGACCCACCATTCTCGATTAGGAGAAGAGGAAGGATAGATACGGAAATAATTACTCCAAATATGATTGTTCCAATCGTATTTTGAGCTGCGAAGAGCCAAAGTGCTCTAGGATCAAGTTGTTTCATAGAAAAATGGTTAATATGTAAGATTATACAACATCTTGGGCTGAATTTCCTTTGCAATGCATCAGATTACATATATAATTCCGTATGTCAGACAACGTTTTAGACCTAACTACAGACGAAGTAACCCCAGGAGAGTCTCCAACTAAAGGAGCAGAAGAGTTTGCAGCAGAGCAAGAAACCAGAGAACGGAAACAAGGAAATCTTCCAGA
>CAYGMI010000001.1:37268-58610 GCA_964351125.1 uncultured Candidatus Saccharibacteria bacterium
CAGATCCTGCTACTGTAAAACGAATTTCAAGCCTCGCTATAGTTGGTACCGCACTACTACAACGTGCAAACGACAATAGCTTTCAGACAGACTTCCTTCTAGCCGATGATGCTCTTAAGGATTTTGAGGCTGGGATTAATGACCTGCAGCTAGATCCTCAATCACAGAGAGGTATGCACGATTTAATTGCTTATCTTAGGGTAAAGATCGGGAAGAGATTGAAGAGCAATATAAATATGACTCCACTCAAATAATACTTCTATAGTTTTCCTATTCGAATCTATCTTCGAATGGTCTTAGACTTTTCTTCTTTTTGCGTGATTTTCTTAGGCTAACACTCACAACTTCCGCCTCTTTGTTGGCATTGCCAAAAGCATCTAGAAGCAGTTGATCAAGTAGGCCAGTTCTGATTGCCAATGCTCCAATAGCGATCATTAAGAATCCGATTAATAATCTAGAACCGATATCGTCGAATAGAGCGGTGTCAGGTAGTATTGAGCAAAGGTTTGCAGTACATCCTGATGGATTAGATAGACATGCATTGAACACACATACGTTGGACGAACTACAGGTATGTCCACTTGGGCATAGTCCGTCAGTGCCGCACGTTTCACCACAACTAGGTACCTCAGGCGTAGTGACAGTTGGTGTTACTGTACATTGGTCAGCTTCACAAGAGCTTGGGTCAGAAATACAGCTAGGTAGTGCGCATAATCCTGTAGTTGTATTACATTGGCTTCCACCTATACAAGTCTCGCTGTTTGCACAGGTCTCCCCACAAAGTGATTCTCCAGCCTGCGGTGTGATTGTACAAAGATCAGCAGAACAACTGCTTGGGTCTGCTAGACATGCGTCTAGTGCACATAAGTTTGTAGAGCTATTACATGTATGCCCACTAGAACATAGTCCGCCTGTGCCACAGGTCTCTCCACAACTAGGTGGAGCCGTAACAACTGGGGTGACTGAGCACTGATCGGCGGCACAAGAACCTGGGTTATCCATACATGATTGAAGAGCACACATTCCAGTAGCAGTATTACATACGCTTCCGGTACATAGTTCTCCGTTGGCACACGACTGTCCGCACTGAACTCTCACTGGATCAACAACTGGTATAGAGCAGCCTGCAATACTTATATTTCTTGTGTGTGTACTAGAAGTAAAGGTATCAGTTCCATTGTCATATGAGAATACAATGCCGACTGGCATTCCTGCTTGGTAGGTAGTTATTTGTGCTTGTGTAAGTGTTACGTCAAAACTCCAGGTTACTGTTGACCCTGCATTAAATGTAGGGCAGGTTCCACCTTCTAGTCCGGCTAAATCACAGATACCGAAGGCATTCTGATAGGTAGTATTGTCACTTGGATCTGTCCAAGGTGCAGAGCTTGCACTTAGTCCAGGTCCTGAAAAATTTGACCATTGGCTAGCAAGATCTATATCGGAATTGCCTACAGATACTGCAGCTGCAATTCTTAGATTTGCTGCGGTTAGATTCTGTGCTGTTACTGTTACTCTTGCAACTGGACTGGTTGCTGTGCATTGAGCAGAGGTAGACACGTTCAAATTCTGTTGACAACTATTTGCATTACATTCGTCCGGATTATCTACACAGGCCTGAATCTTACATGTTCCGCCATTACATACATGTCCGGTAGGACACATAGTATTGGATGTACAGGCATCTCCGCAGGCTGGAGGTAGACAGTTTGAACCTACTCCAGGGTTAACATAGATTTGATTAAAGTCCACCTCTAATTGTTGTCCTTCGGTACCGTTTGTAGCCGTACAACCAATTAGTACTGGTGTATCGATTGCTATTGGCTCACATGAGCAATACATATCGTATCCAATGTTATCGCAAGGGTTTGGCCCTGCCGCACAATAATTCCATCTACTCAGCTGGGGGTTATTTGAGTCGCAGAAATTGGCCTGTGATGGATCGAAACAACCTGCAAACCATTCACCTGCTGGTGCTGCACCTGTATTGTCTGGTGCTTGTTGCTGTTGGAGTTGTACTGCCAGAAATGCTGCCCCGCCTATGAAGAGTACGGAGAGGAGTAGTAGGAATATGACAGTGACTTTTTTACTCATCTCTATAGTTGTTACTATATATAGATTAGAGGATATGATAGAAGAATTCTAGTTAAATCTTTACTATTAGATTACAGAATATGCCGCAATCGCTCCAGCGACATTTACATTTAGAGAAGGGCCTTTTCCTAACATCGGGATAAAAATCGAGTAGTCACATAGTTCGATGTTTTTTTTATAAACTCCTCTTGCTTCGCTACCCAGAACTAGACAAATCTTATCTCCAAACTCTATCTCGCTGTACAACTTAGCATCTTCTGTTAGCTCGACTGCAACAACCTCAAATCCTAGTTCTTTTAGCTTTGTCGTTGCTGCTTCGAAGGTTTCTACATACGTCCAAGGTACTGATCTGTCTAGGCCTCTGGCAACCATACTAATTCCATTACTAGGTGGGGTAGGAGATGTTCCTGTGAGTATTAGTTCTGCTCCGACACCATCAGCGGTTCTGAATAGGGATCCAACATTCACTTCATCCTCTACATCTTGAAGTAAGATCACAAGCTGTTTATCAGAATCCATATTCTCTGCGAGCTTTCGGTTTAACTTCCTTTTTTGAGAACTAGTTGATGGGTGGTTCACTTTTTTTGGATTTCTGAAGTTTAAAACTATACGCACCTGGCAGGACTCGAACCTACAACCTCTTCTTCCGCAAAGAAGTGCTCTATCCAATTGAGCTACAGGTGCATTAGCGGGTAATTATACATGCTATCAATACGTTTAGTCGAGCTGGTCAAGATCTTGTAGATAATTTGACATCGGAAGGTACTCACCATAGATAATTCTAGAAAGTATATTAACTTCTGCTTCTTCTGGGTTGGAGTATTTAAGGTGTTCAATCAAATGATTAAATACTATTTGATCTTGATCTTGATCTGGAATTAGCAATAGTGTAATTCTTGGTAGCTTCTCTTCTTCTTTGTAATCTATATATAGTAGATCTGTTTCAGGTTTTCGACCTATCCAAAACCTATTGAGTTGCTCCCATTTAATAAGTGTTCCACGAGTAATTATTCCCTTACTGGTAATCTGGTGTTTGGTAATTAGCGGTTCGATTGTAGCTTGAACGAACCACAGAAACATCAGAGCAAGAAGCCCCAAAATCATAATAAAATAACCTAACCTAGCAGAGATAAGTATAAATACAGCGAATACTGCAGCGTAGAAAAGGTACCAGACTCTATCTTTTTGACTCCATATTCGTTCAGGAGATTCCCATTCGTAGATAAGTTGAACTGGATTTTTTGGTTTTTTAACTTTTTCTTTCTTCTTCTTTGTTTCTTCCATCCCTATATCTTATCAAGATCCACCTTGTTTTTGCGTTGATTAGAGGTATATAAAGCGACTCCTACAATTAATACTATCGGAGTCAGGTATGCTATCGCTTTTAGAATTGTAGCTGTCTGAGCAGATACTCCGAAGGTAGAGACTATGGCAGAGTGGAAAGCAGTATCCGCAGATCTGATTCCAAGGCTAATACTCTGATAGATATTAGAAAGCCCACGTTCCAGCGAGTCTCGTTCTGGGTACTGCACTAGTAGCTGCTCGGGTGACCTTGTTTGTACATCAGAAGCTATTTCTTTCATAGCCTCGATGGTAAAGCTCTCATCTTGTATATTTGGCGTACTACCAAAGTATGCAACAGATACAGGCGGAGGAGTTTGGGGATCGATTGATGCTACGTATTTATAAAAGTGGTTAAGATCTCCACCTATTACTGCAGGGCCAGATTCTCCCCAAGTTGTGTCGATGGCGATCCACGCATCAAGTTTTGGGATATATACTTCTGCCCATTGATGTGGAGTCTGCTCACCATTTGTTGATCTGGCATCGTAGCCATAACCAAATGCCGCCCTAGCAGGGATTCCTTGTGCTCTGGATAGTGCAATAAATAGGTCTGAGTATTCCATGCAAACTGCCGCTCCACCTTTAAATGTAGCTAAAGCTCCCTGTCTTTGGTTAATACCAAATCGTTTAACATTGCTGTAGTCAATTTTATCGACAACATAGCCATATGTACTAGCAACAATATCATATACATTTGTCTTATCTGATTTTATCTCGTTCGCAGCTGTAATGATTTCTGAATTATCAGACTCCCAGAAAATAGCTGGCAATGTGTAGTCTTCTGTAATATTTGTAGCAATATCACTCAATACTCCTGAGTTCTCTATGTCTATCTCTGTATTTTTACTTAATGTAGCAAAACCTTCGACCACGATTTCTCCTGCTTCATTTGCCGGAACTCTAAACTGGGCAATGATATTACCGTCCTTGTCTGTTGTAACTACGTCAGGCTCAGGGGATATATTTGCAAAGTGTACTTGCTGGTTGATTAGGCCTCCTACTACATTTCGTGGCAATGTAATGTCGAAAGTGTTGTAAAACAAAGGTAGAGGAGAAGTCTGCGGATATGGCTGTACTATTTTGAATTTGTAGTACTGATTTGTCCCCATTTGAATCCAAGAGACAGTTCCAGTTAGCTGTTCTTGTGTAAATTTAATTTGCCAGTTTGCTCCTCGGTCTTCTATGTTTGATTCTGGAACAACTAAATTATTTTCACCAAAGCTTTTTGGGATGACTATTGTTGTATTGTATCTGCGGGTAGTTGTTTCGTCTTTAAATTGAAACTTCTCTGAGAATGAGGGTATATAAATATCAGTGACGGCACCTGTACGATTTGATAGTGCGAAGGAACTGTATGTGGCAGTTATCGAATAGGGCTGACCAAATACAATGTTTTGAGGTCTAGCCACCTTGATCAGGACATGTTGACCATCTATTTCTGTGGTGTACTTGAGATTTTGCCCATTGCCATCCACTACTTTTATGGTTGGAAGAGAGTTGTCAATTTTAGCTTGGGCATCTTCATCGTCAATAATAGGATTGAAGATAGTAAAAACTTCCTCACTACCCGAAGGAATTAGAAATTGAGAGTTTGTAACGTTAGAAACTACAGTTTCGGTTATCTGTACTGATTCTTCTGCTACCTTGTAGGTTCTCTCTATGGTTTTATCTAATATCTGAGCTTCTACACTTCCTGTAAGGAAAAACGCAGCAGTAATTGTAAGGAAAAAAGTTAATAATATCTTACGCATGAAATTAGTTTATCAAATATGGTTTAGGATTTATTAATGGAGTTCTGCTATTCTCTACATGATGAGATTGGATACATTAAACCCCGAACAACGAAAAGCGGTGGAGACTACAGAAGGACAGCTTTTGATCCTAGCTGGGGCAGGTTCCGGAAAAACTAGGGTTCTTACCCATCGAATTGCATATATCCTCGAACAGAAATTAGCAGCTCCCGAGAATATCTTAGCAGTGACCTTTACAAACAAGGCTGCTGCAGAGATGAAAGAGAGAATCGCTAAACTAATTGCAGGACCAAGGTCGAGTGTTAGTTTACCTTGGATGGGAACCTTCCACTCGATATGCGTAAAGATTCTAAGAAGAGATGGTCACCTAATAGGGCTTTCTCCTAATTACAGTATATATGACAGCTCCGACCAGTTAGATGCTGTAAAGAATGTGATGACTACTCTAAATATATCCCAGAAAGATGTTAATCCTAGGGCAATCCTTTCGCATATATCTTCAGCTAAAAGTGAGTATGTTACGCCCGAAGATTTCGAGGGATATGCAAAAGGTTATTTTCAAGAGTTGGTTGCGACTATTTACCCCAAATACAATGCACTACTAAGAAGTAACAATGCTGTCGACTTTGATGATCTGCTGGGGTTGACTGTAAAACTGTTCGAAAGAAATCCAGATGTCTTGCGCAAGTATCAGGAGCTGTATAGATATGTATTGGTAGATGAGTATCAAGATACAAACCATGTTCAATACCTATTGGTGACTAAGCTGGCAGAAGGTTATGGCAATATCTGTGTAGTCGGTGATGACGACCAGTCAATATATGCATTTAGAGGGGCAACGATAAAGAATATCCTTAATTTTAGTAGAGATTATCCAGATGCAGAGGTAGTGAAGCTAGAGCAGAACTATCGTTCTACAAAAACAATTCTTGATGCTGCTTACGAAGTGGTAAAGAAAAATAAAGGCAGAACAGATAAGAAACTTTGGACTGAAAATATTGATGGAGGAGAAATCGCTCTGTATACCGCCTCAAGCGAAAGGGACGAAGCGGAGTGGGTTGCAAGACAAATCGAGGCACTAGTTTCTGATTCTGTGCATCCTGAAGAGATTGCTGTTCTCTACAGAACTAACGCACAGTCTAGAGCTCTTGAAGAGGGGATGATCAAAAGAGGAGTAAATTACAGAATTGTAGGAGGTGTGCGATTCTACGAGAGAAAAGAGATAAAGGATATTTTAGCTTACCTTAAGGTGATTCATAATCCCAAAGATGACGGAAGTATTACTAGGATTATTAATACACCTAGAAGAGGGATAGGTGCAAAAACCATCTCAGATATATTTACACTTTCGCAAAATAAAGACATGAGTATTGCCGAGTTGGCTGAATATGGAGAGTTATCATCTGTCAATTCTAAGGTTGCAACATTTGGAACTTTAGTTAGTAAAATTATTCAAAATTCGAAAAAGTTAGGAATTGTTGAGTTGATAAACTACGTGCTTGAGCAAACTGAATATATAAAAATGTTAGAGGATGGATCTTCGGAAAATGAGGCAAGAATCGAAAACATTAAAGAGTTGATATCTGTAGCCACTAAATATTACGACATGGAGCCGCAAGCAGCCTTAGCTTCTTTCTTAGAGGATGTAGCGTTGGTTGAGGCTGAGTCTAGCAGTGACGACTCTTCTGGAATGGTAACGCTAATGACAATACATGCTGCTAAAGGATTGGAGTTCGAGTATGTGTTTGTAGTAGGGATGGAAGAAGGACTGTTCCCACACTCAAGAGTGTTTAGTGATCCGAGAGAACTAGAAGAGGAGAGAAGGCTGGCATACGTGGCAATTACCAGAGCAAAGGCTCAACTGTATATGACTCATGCAGAATCTAGGATATTCTTTGGTTCGAAGCAGACCAACCTACTTTCGAGATTTGTAGAGGACATTCCAGCCAAGTTAATCTCTAAGACAGGTTCGACAGGTCTTAGTAGTGGTTGGGAAGAGATGGAGCCTGAATGGGATGACGAACCAAATGTAGAGATATCAAGTGGAGAGAAAGTTAAACATGAATACTTCGGAATCGGTAGAGTACTCAAATATGACGACTCTATGGTGACAATTGATTTCGGACCGGTTTATGGAATTAAAGAGTTGTCACGAGACTTCGCCCCACTCCAGAAAGTGTAGTGTGTATAAGCATTATATGCTAAATTCTCCTAATTAGTTATTAACTCTTTTATATGGAAATACTTGGAGCAGACGTAAATATTATTGCAGTAATTATATCTAGTGTTTTAGCATTTATTTTGGGAGCACTTTGGTACACTCCTGTCCTGTTTGGAAATATGTGGATGAAGTTGGTGGGAATCAAACCAGAAGATCAGAATAAAGAAGGTTCTAAGGCTTTCGCTATTGCAATGGTTATCGGGTTTCTAATAGTCACACTGATGCTATTTGGGTTTGCTGTAATTAGATCATGGCTTCTACCTCAGGTAGCAGTAGTGCTTCAGAATGATTCAGCAATTGTGATTTCTGTATTTATTGCATTTATTGTGTCGTTGTTCACCCTGTTACCTTCTAACTGGTTAAACGATAACTATGAAGGTAAAAGTATAAAATTGACTGCACTTAATGTGGGATATCAGTTTTTGACGCTAGTAATTGGAGCGGTAGTGCTTTCAGTAATGTAGATAGAGAGTTAGTCTGATGTAGAAACCGCCTTAGGGCGGTTTTTATTTGGAGTTCTGTTTGCGCCACTTCTCGATTTCGGCGTGGTTACCCGAAAGTAGAGTATCAGGAACTCCCCAGGTATCTCCTTCTTCGGATGTAAACTCAGCTGGTCGCGTGTAGTGAGGGTATTCTTTTTCGATCCCAGAGTGTGACTCCTCGGCCAGAGACTCTTCATTCCCAAGTACGCCTGGAATTAATCGCGCAATGCTGTCTACCATTACTCCAGCTGCTAATTCACCTCCAGTAAGTACATACTTGCCGATAGAAACTTCTTGATCGGCTAAGTGTTCAACTACACGGAAATCAATTCCTTCATAGTGTCCACAAATAATTACTAGTCTGTCTAGATCGGTAGAGAAGCTCTGTGCGTATGATTGTTCCCACATATCACCGCCTGCACTAGTAACTACGACTTTTGTCCTGTCATCTCGATCAGGATAGACGCCTATAGATTTAAGTGCTTTATAAATAGGTTCGATTTGCATGACCATACCAGGTCCTCCACCAAAAGGTCTGTCGTCTATGGTGCGGCGTTCGTCGGTAGTCCATTCACGCAGATCGTGAATGTTGATGGCTATATGACCAGCATCCTGAGCTCGTCTTAGAATGCTTTCGTTGGAGATAGCTTGTAGGGTATCAGGAAAAATTGTGATTATGTCGAAAACCATTGGTGATTATACCATTTAATTCTAGTATCCTATGTAGGCTATGACTGTATTGTTAGAATCATCGATGCTGTACTGGTATGAATAGCCTTCGATCGATATAAATGTTTGTGTATTTACACTAGATTCGTTGCAGGGTACGAAAGTATCGTCTATGGCGAAGTTGATGATAAAACTTTGGGCCTCTTCGAAATCAGTTCCTATATATTCAAATTTAGAAACGTTAGATCCGCTTCTGGAGATTGAGGCGTTATCACATTCAAATTTATAAGTAATCCTTTGAGATTTTTTCCAGTCCTTTTTGTTGGGAAGGGTTGTATAGAAAACTTTCTCGCCTACACTACATAGGCCACTAGCATCATCCCAGCAGGGGTCCGACTGTCCGGTTAAGTAAATAGAATGGATATTCGAGAATTGGGTTAGGGTATATTTGAGTTGTTGGAAGGCTAAAGATCCCGAAAAGTCTCCTGTATAAGCTACGGGCTTAATAAAGTTAACTTCAAGCGAATCCCCGCCTACGATACTTATATTAAAGAACGTTCGAGCCTCTGTAGCAGAAGTAATTTTTCTTACTCTACCGTTTCCGTCTTTGAATTGAAGGTTATTCGCCAATGATTCTGATTCAGCTGGCCCGATTATCATTTGTTCAATTAGGTAGGTGGCAACATCTTTTCTAGATGTTTGGCGAGGACTTGGCTTAACGTCTAAGCTTTGGGGGTTGGTAAAGTAAACGTTTGCAGAAACATATTCTGTAGCAGGTTGGCTCTCAGGAACCTGGTTTTGGTTATCGCTAATACCATCTCCTGGCTCTATAGCTGTTTCGCTTGGGTTATCGTTATTAACCTCTGTAGATGGTGGGGTAGGAGTCTCTTTCCTTAGTCTATAACTATATTGTTCTAACTCCGCCCTTAGTTCCGCAACGTATTGATCCTGAGATGATTGACTAAGTATTAAAGAAGCTACTACTGCTAGCAGGACAAGTATTATCAGTGCGGCCATCCCCAGTAATAGTTTGCTGATGATTGTCATATTATCTTGTGAGCTAGGTTCCATAGACTACTGGCGGGCCGTGAGGCCCGCCACAATTGAAAATTTGGTTGTTACTTTATTACTATTGAATCAAATACAGTTTTTAGTTCTGCTGATGTTAGTCCAGCTGTTGCGAGCACACCAAATTTAGCAGGTTCGATCATGAATACATAGCTATAGTGATATGCAGTATCTTGAAAGTTATAGTTTCCAACCTTCATTAGCTCGATTCCCTTGCCATAGATTCCTATGTCATATGTGTTTTCCTTCCATTGCTCTGCACAAGCCTCAGGCGTAAATAGAGGACATTGTTCTCCTTGAGTCAAATACTGTTGATAAGAGCTTAGGCTCTCTGCATTTATTTCATCGTAGAAGATTTCTATTGCATCTATACGCATATCTGTACCTTGCACAGAAGAAGTTGTATCGATGTAAGTACCGATATTCTCGTTCGGGGTGTAGCTGTAATAGGTTGATTTATCAGTACTCTTCTTAAATCTACTTGGAACCAGAAGACTAAAGTAGGTAGAGTCGAACTTGGTAGTTTTTGCTGTAGTAGTACCAGAATCCGAAGGTGTACGCTGGAAGACCGACATAGTCTTAATTATTTCTTTAGCTGTCTCTACAATTACAGGATCGGTTTGTGTCTTTTTTGTTTCACCTTCAGGGTTGCAGTCACTTTCGCTAAAGTAAGTATCAATTGTAACTAAGAAGGCATCGATTTCGGCAAAGTAAGTATTTACCCCTCCAAAATTTGTACATTGACCATCATCACCTGGAACGCCTTCGCCGAAGCCAGCTTGCTTGAATACAAACTTTCTTTCATCCTTAAGCACTAGTTCAAACGCTGTATCCTGTGAGGCTGATGAATTGAAATAGGATAGAGTAGGGCTATAGTCTTGATCTCTGATAGATAGTGTTCCGTCCAACACTCTAATAGTTGCCGGATTACCAGAATCTGCAGGATCGACGACTGCTTTTGTATCGTCAGGATGGTTAAATGAAATACCTAGTTGTGTGTTTGTATACAATACCCAGTCAGTAGTATCGATCTCAATCTCTTCTTCTACAGGTACTTCTTCCACCTCTGTTGTGTTGTCTGAATGTATGTCATCTATGGTGGCAACTTCTGGACCAGCTTCGCTGTTGATAAACTCGGTAGCTTGATTACTGGCAAGAAGTGCAGTTGCAGCAACTACCCCAACTGTGATTACTCCATAAACGATTGCTCTCAAGGCAAAACTCTTAGTTGTTATATTGGCAATATTGCCCATTCTTATAAAACCCATTTTTGATGCAGGCTCTATAGTTTTGGTCTCCATATTCGTTGGATTATCCATTGCTTATTTATTAAAAATTACTTAGTTTTGAATGTTTCTAGAATGTCATTAATATCATCTAATCTGCTATTTAAAGCAGTCACATTTGCTGCAGATGGAGTGTTCAGATTTTCCCAGATGAGTACATTGAACTTTAGAGTCCCGTCATGCACTGTACTTGCTATCCCTGTCTCTACTAGAGTAAACACCGCTGCTGAATCTGTTTGAATTAGCTTGGTTGGACTGTCCACTTCTATACATGAATCGGTAACCATTGGATCACAATCTTGCTGAAGATATGTGAAGTCTGTTGTAAAGCTTTTGGTTCCCAACTTTAAGGTTCTTGATTCACTATACGTTCTTGAGGGTCCAAATCCGAATGCATTATCGTTGGTCCTATTAATTACAACCTCAGCATTGCTTGAAGTATTCTTCAGTCTTAGATTTTTATACGTCGCACCATTAAGGTTGCCTTCTTCAGTAGCTGTCCATCCTTCAGGGTACTTAATACTAAAATCCTTTCCGGTATAGGTTGTCCAAGAAGCATAAGGATCTGCTGGAGTAGTAATTGTTGCTTGCTTTATAGACTCTAACATTGCTCTAAATGTAGGTTCTATTCTCTCTATCTTCTCATTTAGTTGAGCTGATACACTTTCTCCTTCTTTTACGCAATCATCCTGTACTCCTATAGTAAAGGTTGCATACAGATCCTCATAGATGTTTACGAAGTATATGTTTGATTGGTATCCACTTGTAACACAGTCATCAGTATCACTTGGGACTCCCTCACCATAGCTGTTTACGGTAAGTGATCTGTTTTTTCCCAGAATATTGAAGCTACCAAGTTCTGTATCTGTCTTTGGTGTGCCACCTGCAAGATATATGCCAGCTTGGGTGATGTCACCTCTAAAGAATTCCACCTCAAAGTCTCCATCGCCAATCTTAGTTGTCGTGCCTGTGGTTGAATCAATTGCGATCTCACCCTCGCTCACAGAGTACTCTTTTGGATGTAAAACCCTATACCCCAGAGTTGTATCAGTATATGTACTCCAAGTAGCTGTATTTACTGCAGGTATTACATCTTCGTCTGTGTCACTCTCGTCCGTATCATCTACCACTACATTATTATTTACTGCTAGTCCTGGTTGACTTCGAATATTATCTGCAACTGAGTTAGCTGCGCTAATTCCTACTACTCCAACTACTGCTATTGTTGCTGCAGAGTAGAGTAGAAGTCTTCCAAAGAATGCTGGATTAGCTGCTAGTTCTTTAAAGCTCCCCATTTTAAAGTCTTTGAAGGGGTTGGACATTTTTCCTGTAGAAGCTGCATTGCCAGTTACTGATTCGGTAGCTGGAACCTCCATTTTAGGAGTTTCCTTTGGCGAATCAGTTATATCGGCCTCCACCTTTTTAACAGGATCAGGTTTTGGTGTATCCATAATTTGTGTATCTAAAATATGTAATAAGTTGTTGGTAAACGATGCTTCAGGTATGAATTCAGGCTGTTTGCCAAATAAATGTATTGCCCCAAATAACATCGGAAATCCAATAGTATTCAATTTTGTTCCTTTTTGTTTGTTAACTATTTCCTTTAGTTTTTCGATTCCTCTATAGAATCTAAGTTTTGCTGTTGACTCTTTTATCTCCATTACCTCGGCAATCTCATTAAATTGAAGCTCTTCCCACACTCTCAATACTATTACTTCTCTGGTTGGCTCATCAATTTTATCGAGTTTATCCTTTACTAACTGGATCAACTCTTCAGTGATAGCCTCTGTTTCGAGACCATAATCAGTCTCAATTACATCAGGATCTGCATCTGTTTCATCTACTTTGTACTTTTCGCGATATGTTTCGAACACTATGTTTCGGGTAATGCCGATTACCCAAGCCTTCTTGTTAGCGATTTCCTCCCATTTCTCACTACTAAGTAGCCGTAGAAATGCTTCGGAAGTAATGTCTTCTGCGCTTCCGCGATCGTTAACTTTGAAATAGGCATATCGGTAAACGTCATTTACGACCTTTTCGTAAAATTCTGTAAATTCAGTGAATTTATTGTCCATTTACCTTATAGTGTTGATTTGAAGAAGAAAGTTACAATAGAATTTAATCGTCTATTAAACTGTACACGTTTGAGTCTTCGCTGCCAAGTCTCCAATGCGCTAGTCCTCCTATCTGCATGTGGTTTGCTAGGTCGACTGAGTATTTATGTGACTCTGAATCGGTAAAGAATACAATATAATTCTTACCTTCTACTGTATATTCCATTACCTTCTCTTTACTTATTTCATCTATATACATAGATGTTCTGAAAGGGGCACGCTTTGACATCACATCGTTATATGTAACTGCATCTACTTGTGCTTTACTTGCTGGCGGATTTGCATAGCCAAGATAGGGCTCGACTACTTCAGGATTTTTTGACCAGCCATCGTATCCATACTGAGCGATGCCAATGAATATTTTTTCACTTGCTGACTTTGTAAGAGCATACCGAGCAATAGCTTCTTTCCAGTCTATTGGTGAGATGGGGCCCGGGTAGCTTGATTTAGAACCGGTAAGGTTGTAGCTCATGATCCTAATCTCGTGGCTAGTCATCCCTAATTCATTAAGGTCTAGTGCTTCTGTGGTCTGTCTAAACCCGAAAGTGTTGTCATTATCAGTGAATTCAGCGATGACGGCGATGGTCAGGCTTTTCCCGCGATCATCTAAATAGGTATAAAGCTCACGTATAAATGAAAGGAATTCTGGCTTATCTTGGGCGTAGATAGATTCGTAATCAATATCAATTCCATCTAAATTATACTTTTCAATCTCAGAAACTATATAGTCCAGATGTTCTTGTCTGCTGATTGGGTCGCGGATAGCTTCGGCTACTTGGTCTGCGCTAAAGCTGGCTATAGAAGGGATAATCTTTACACTGTAGTTGTTTCTAAATTGGATAAGCTCGTCTAATCCACGGCGATCGGCTGTAATTAACCCTTCATCGTTTAGGTGATACCAAACAGGAGAAACGCTATCGAAGTATTTGTAGTTATCTTGAAGTGTTTTAAATCCAGAATTAAAAGCCCAAGTTGGAATCCATCCCGTTTGTTTTAGACTCACTGTAGCAGGGGTAGAATTTAGGGGTTCAGGGGTAGGAGAGGTGAAGTCAATCGTGTCTATAAGTGCAGTGTCGTCTACTTCTGTTACTTCCGGCTCTCCGTAGTACCCTTGAGGAAGAGGGCGAAGCACGTTTATTCCAAACCACATTACAAAAACAAAGAGTGCTGTAAATATTATTGTGAACAGGATTTTACGAAGCATAACCAATTCTACATTAATTCGCGAAGCTTGATTGGTAATAGCTGTAATGTTAGAATATATAAGAGGTATATCGCCCATAAAAAAAAGAATAGGAACTTTAAAATGAAAGAGCAAGTCGGCCGCATTTGGGTATTTTTGGTATCGTTATTTAAATTCAACCATGTATACCTAATTGCACAAGAGTTTGATATCGTTCTGCCAATTGGCAGAAGCGGTCAACGCCAACGTAATCCATCTAAAAAGCTAATAAAGCGTGAAGGATTACTTAATCTTCAAACCCTTAACACCGTAGCTAGAGATTATGGCACTATCTTTGTGCTCAATCACACAATCTCAGTAAATCGAATGGTAAACGATTGGGATACAGGTGATAACAAGGTGTACGTATCACCCAAAGGGTATAAAGAGAATGGAGTAGGAGAGGTTCAACAATTTAGTCTCTACCTAACTGAATCTTCGAATGCCGGTACCTCACAGTCTATGTTCCCAGTAATCTTGTTATTGAAGGTAGACGAGGAAGGTATGTTCTTATTCCCCACCACGTAGATGGTGTAGATATACTTGGCGTCCGATACTATTTGTATTGGGCGCTTTTCTATAGCTATTTCCTGAGTTTTTCTACTATATGTCTGTCGATGTCACCATGGATGGCGATGGTATCTCCAGATTCTAGCCTAGCCCGGAGCTGGTAGAGCATATCTTCGGGATGGTCGACATGGACGATAGATTCAGGGTGCTCAATCTTTAGAAGGTTAATTAAAGTACTATCATAGCTAATAATTACATCAGCACTTTCTAAGAGTAGTTTTCTGTAGTGCATATAGACATCGATCCTGTGATTTCCCAGTCCTTTTAATCCACTGGTCGCGAGTATCCTAGTTCCTTTTGGACGATTCTGAAGCTGCATCAGTAAGTATTCAAATTGTTTTAAGTTGTCTGACTTTGAAGCAACTAGAAGTTGTGATTCATTATCACCAGCAAGAAGATTTATCTCCGGATGGAATGCTGCGAACTCCTGTAAGTAACTATTGATGTCTTCTGCCTGGATTCCCAATTCAGTAGCGACAATTACAGCTGCAGTAATACTGTGACCAAAGAGCTCTCCAATATCGCCATTGGGAATTGTGAAAACTAGCTCTGAGTTATTTCTACGCAAATCTAGTCTAGTTTGATCCCCGTCAGATACTGTTTTGATTATGTAGTGATCAACTTCAAGCTTATTCTCTCGAGAATTTAAAGCTCTAGGTTCTGGGTTGAAAGAGTAGAGAATTTCTTTTGAGTTACTCTCTAGAACGATTTGATTAACGAGTTCGTCGTCAATATTCATAACTGCGGTACCACCGATTCTAAGATACTTTAAGATCTCGGCTTTGGCCATAAGTGTAGTTTCAAGACTACCGAATAAGCCGACGTGATTTTGATCTACTCCAGTAAGAATGGCTAGATGTGGTTTTAATAATTTGCCTATTTCTGCGACATCTCCTGACTTATATGCATTTACATCTACAATTAGTATTTGAGTGTCTAGCTTAACGTTTTCGACAACAAATTTTGATACTGCGAGTAAGTTTGTTTCGGTGACAGGTGTTACAACGGTTCTGAATTCATTCCTGAGTAGGTGGGCAATTAGATTTTTTGTAGTAGTCTTTCCATAACTACCAGAAACCGCTACTACCAAGAGGTTTCGTTGTCTTTCGAGTAGTTGTTCAGCTTTCCAAGCCCAATATAGTTTATTTAGCCAGCCAAAAGGAGATGTGAGGTACACTCCCATAGTTACAAATAAAGGAGAACCTAAGTCGTAGGATAGAGCTATAAGAGAGGAAAAGATTAAGAATAGGTATACGCTAGGTACTATTTGGACTCCACCTACCTCTATAAAGCCTAATGAGAAATTAGAAATAGAATCCAGTGATATTCCTTGAGCTGTAAAGATATCGATGCCAACCACTACTGGAATTATTGTTAGAATTGTCACAATCAACGCCAGTATGACAGTGTTTCTGGGCGTTACACGTACTTCAGGTACCTTCTTTTGCGAGATCTTCTCTAACACTTCCAGCATCTCACTACTCCAAAATACGTAGATTAGCAGGACTGCTAGTAAGTGGAGCTCTAAAGGAAATATCCCAAACATCACCGAGGCGAGAGCTGAGAAGAGAATTATCTTAATGAGAGTTCTGTAGTTACGTCTATGTGAGGGAGCGAAATCCCATTCTAGATGATAATAAAACCTATCTTTCTGGTAGTCAGAGGACTGCCAAAACTTCAGATCCCAAATAAAGTTGGAAACTATTACTACCGTTGGTGGTACCCAGAAAATTATGAGCAGTGATATTAGTTCTATGAACATATATCATATTACTATGCTTCGGGTTGCAGTTGTAGAGGTAAGAAGTTATCCGCTATGATAGAGAAGTATTAAACCTGCCCAATGGACGCTGACTCAGCAGTAAAATTAATCTTAGCTTTCTCTGTAGGCGCGAGCCTGCTTCTGATTTCTTTTCAGATAGCTAGAATTCTGGGAAACACCGCGGATATCATAAAAGAACTGAGAAAAGTAGCTAAGAATCTAGGCGAAGCCTCAGATATGGTCCTAGAAGACTATGCTCAGCTTAGGATAGTCATTAGGAGTATGACAGATATTTTCTCGGGAATATCTAGTCTATTAGGGCCTTTTGCGGCTTTGATGAAGTTCTTTTCTTCCAGAAAGAAGACTAGTGAGGAAGAGATTGCTCCCACCTCTGAACAATAGATACCGGATATATTATCCGATATTGCCAATATCTATCCTATAAGTTATAATAAACACGTAATTATCATTATTTTCAATGGCTAAGGCTAAGACAAAAACAACAAAGACAGACGAGCAGCCAGAAGCTGTAGATGTTGCCAAAAACGACATCATCAAGAAGTTTCAGAAGCACGAGTCTGATACGGGATCTCCTCAGGTTCAGGTTGCACTAATCTCAAGCAAAATTACAAAGCTTGCAGAGCATCTAAAGACCCATAAGAAGGATAACCACTCTCGCAGAGGTCTATTACAGCTGGTTGGTAAGAGACGAAGATTAATCCAGTATGTTGAGAGAACTGAAGGTTCAGATTCAGCTGGTGATCTAAAGCAGTCTGTAGGTTTGTAATTTCTAATTCAAATTTGGACGGTCCCGCGTTTACGCGGGACTGTTTTGCGCGTGTTTTAGAAATTATTGACTGCTAGAATATTCAATGCAGATACCTTTTTTCGGTAGAAAAAATAAGAGGGAAGTAGAGCGGGAACCGAGTGTTCCCGGTTTTGTCCACTATTCAAGCTCAAAGAAGCCGGATAGGAAGGCTATGGCTGCGGTAGAGATGCGTAAACGAAACAGTAAGAGCTTTGTAAATAGAGTGAAAGCATTAAAGAGTACGTTAAATCCTTCTGCACCTAGTATAGATGTTGACCTAAATCTTGGTAGGTTATTGCTACTGTTTCCGCTGGCTGCAGTGTTAGGTGTTATTGCCTTCGGTTTTTATCTTCATGAGAATAAAGTTTTCGTGATATCCAGTGTCGAGATATTTGGGAACGAGGAGATTAGTGACTTGCAGATAATTGGGAGCATAGGAGACATGAAAGGGAAGAGTATGTTTGACATAGTAGGTGCAGATATAGAATCTGCCTTGCTAGCTGAGTTTCCTTACATTAAGAATGTGTACGTAGATAAAAAGCTACCGGGAGAGATTCAGATCACGATTCAGGAGAGGTTCCCAGAGTTTGCTTATCTAAATCTTAGCGGTGCATACTTGGTAGATTCAGATGACATTGTGGTAGAGGTTCTTGGGATAGAGGATGTGTCTGAGTTTAATGAGCGCGAGAATTTAATACTGGAAGGGTTGGGAGACCCCAATGCTGACTATGTATTGGCAGAGTATATTTCGGCGATTGAGGACGAAGAAGTTCTACAAAATCTAAACTGGGACGAAGTGCCAGGAGAAGAAAAAGCTCAGACGTTAGAGAGTATAAGGCTTGAGCTTGAGGCTAGAAGAGTGGGACTGATTCAGAGTAAGACTGATTTCATTAATAGAGCAGGATTTTCTAGTTTAGAGCAAGCGATTGGTTATGATGCAGATAGGTACCAGATAGGAGATAAATTCCCACCTAAGATCAGAGAGTACACCTTGGGAATAGATTCCTTTTTAGCCGAAGAAGGACTAGATGCTAAGAATATTACTTGGAAGACAGGGTTCACTATTGATACGTATCTAGGGGGAGGTTTAAGAGTATTGTTTACCTCGACTAGACCGCTTCTCCCACAGTTCGAGGCTTTCCAAACAGTTAGAACCGCAGAAGGTATTTCTAATGCAAGGAAAATTGACGTCAGATCAGAGATTGTTTCGGTGCAGTAATGCTATAATATATAGTAAATATAGAGAGGATTTGAAAAATGAACGAAGATACTACGGCAGAAGGCTACTTTGTTGTCTACGCAGCCAATGATCAGCAGGGGAATAAACTGCATGGGAACCTTCCTATTATGTCTAAACTCCGCATTATCACTATGGACCATGTTGACGATGTGAAGGACCTAGTCCAGAGAAAGTTTCCGGATCTTAGCAATGTAAGGATTACATTCCTCGCACATCTAGGTCGGGAGGGAGTGGAAGCTCCCAAGGGACAGTACTTCTACTTCGTTAGCTTCAGTGCAACCGGCGAAGACGGTGCGCCACTCCAGGGCGGTGACATGGTGATGCTCGATAAAGGTATCGAATTTGGCGATGATATCAACACCATCTTTGGTAGAGAATTGTCTCTAAGAAGACAGATGTCAGACATCGTAGTCGTGAGCTATTCGCTAACGACATTCATTGCGTTAGACGCGTAGGACTCTCTAAAAAGGGTGGGACATGTGCCCACCCTCTAACATTTGTATTACTCTTACTTATATATCTAGCTCTAGTTTTCTACTCTTAATATTGTTTAGTAGTCCTTTTTTGAACTCTGCAAAAGGCATACCTTTAACCTCTTCTCCTGAGCGGTAGCGAAGAGAAACAGTATTGTCCTCTTGTTCTTGCTTTCCAAGAATGAGCATATACGGTACTTTCATTTCTTGAGCCTTACGAATTTTGTTTTGCATTCTGTCAGAAGATGAATCTAGCTCTACAAATACTCCTGCAGCAAATAATTCTTCTTTTAATTTTTGGGCATATTCCACATTGTCGTCGCTGATAGGTACGATTCTTACTTGTTCTGGGGCCATCCATGCTGGGAATGCTCCTCCAAAGTGCTCGATAATGATTCCAATGAATCTCTCAGAGCCTACGATTGCACGATGAATCATCACTGGTGTTTCTTTGTCACCGTTTTCGTCAATATATTCTAGTCCGAAGCGAGCTGGCATGTTCATATCAATTTGGATTGTAGAGATTTGCCACTCGCGACCGATACTATCTTCGGCGATGAAATCCATTTTTGGCCCATAAATAGCGGCTTCTCCCGGAGCCTCTTTAAACTGAATCTTTTGATCTACCAGCATTTTTCTGAGAAGAGACTCTGACTTTTCCCACACTGCATCGTCTCCCAGGTATTTTTCTTTCTCGTTTGGATCTCGTAGAGAGAGACGGATCCAGTACTTTAGTCCATAAGTCTCAAGAGCTTCTCCGATTACTCCCTGCACATTTTTAAACTCTTGTTCGATCTGATCGGGTCTGACAAATGCATGACCATCATCCTGAGTGAATATTCTGGACCTTAAAATCCCATGTAGCTCCCCAGGGCGTTCGTCTCTGGCTAGATTAGAGAAGTCGGCAACGCGGTAGGGTAGGTCTTTGTAAGACCTTAGCTGAGAAGCAAATAGTTGTGTATGCTGCGGACAGTTCATTGGTTTATAGAACATCTCTTCTTCAGAATACTGCGATTGCACCTTGAACATATCGTCTTTGTACTTGTCATAGTGTCCAGAGATCTTGAACAGCTCGGCACGGTTAAAGTTTGGGGTATTTACCTCGTCATACCCGATCTTGCGATTAAGCTCGCGAGAGTAATTGTATACTGCGTTACGTAGGCGTGATCCACGCGGTGTATACATCGGCAAACCTGAGCCAACTACCTCAGAGAAAACAATTAGATCGAGTTCCTTAATTAGTTTACGATGGTCACGTTGTTTCGCTTCTTCTAGTTGTTGCAGGTGCTTTTCTAGTGCTTCTTTTGAAGCAAAAGCTGTTCCGTAAACGCGTGTCAGCATTTGGTTCTTTTCGTCTCCACGCCAATAAGCTCCAGCTATCGAGAGCAACTTAAATGCTTTGATTTTCTTTGTGTAATTAACGTGGGGACCTTTACATAGATCTACAAATTGATCTCCAGTCCTGTATACAGTAATCTCTTTGTCTTCCTTTTCAAATTGGTCAATCCATTCAAGTTTGTAAGGGTTGTCTTTGAATATATCTTTGGCTTCTTTTACAGATAGTACTTCTTTGCGGAAGGGTAGATTGCGTTTGATAATCTCCTTCATTTTCTCCTCAATTTTCGGAAGATCTTCAGGCGAAAGCTCATAATCCCATTCACCATCGTTGGCAAATCGGTTCTTCTCTATATGGGCAACAGCGCGTTTGACCTTGTCTGGCCACAGTTCTAATACTGCTTGGTTCAGAACGTGTTCAGCACTGTGCATAATTTTATAGTGCTCAAAGTCTTCTTCAGATTCCACCCAGTCGGGTAGCAGCTCTTTATATTCTTTAAATTCTTCAGACATCGTAAGATGTTTAATAAATAGTTGATTGGTAATTAGTTTTTGCGTGTTCGTGTAACCCCTAAGGGGTCGTAGTAATTGAATTAATAATATCGGTTGTAGACGTTATCGAGTGACCGATAAGTATTAGTTCAAAGGATTTTAATTGTATCTGTCCGTATTTCATTTTTTCTAGTACTTCTGATTCACCTGTGAATAGTATATTATGTTTAATTCTCTGATAGAGGCTTGAATATTCACTTATGTTTGGATCTATATCGATTAATAAGGCACTATCTACGCACTTTAAACTATCTATGAGTTCTGATCTATGTTTCTCATCGAAGATAGGTCTACCTTTGGGTTTTCTGATCTTTACAATCCTATCTGAATCAATTCCCACGAGCAGATAGTCAC
>CAYGMI010000002.1:0-6540 GCA_964351125.1 uncultured Candidatus Saccharibacteria bacterium
TATGTTTGATTTACTAGGCATTGAACTCACGGTGTCGCGCCAAAAGTGTGCGAAGCTATCATTAGAAGCAGTTAAATCGGCAATCGAAAATGAATCTTCATCCAAATAAAAAACAGTTTGCTGGGCAGTATGTATTTTTTCATACTGTTTATCTCCTTACTCATTTGATTATATGGAGCTACTTTACGATTCTATTACTCAGAACGACTGAGAATGCAATAGATGCCGTCCCACTAGTAGTTCAATACCATGGCTTCCACTTTACTGGACTGCTTGCAGGATTCTGGATCAGTGGGAGAATCTTTAGTTGGCTTGGCTACCTAGGCACCTACAGAATTAGCAATATTATACATGCCGCTACCACCCTTCTCGCCCTACTTACTTTAAGTAGGATTACTGACGTCTATCTGATAATTGCTTTACTTGGCGGGATTGCTGGAGGACTATATTGGAATGCAACTCATATCTACAATACTGGCGAGATTCATGGTCAAGAAAGAGCTAAGTGGGTTAGTGTAATTTATAGCTTGGACAACTTACTAGGCGTCGCCTTACCTATTCTAATTGGGGGGATAATCTCTGGATATGGTTACAACATAGTATTTGCTGTCGGGTTCGTTGTTTACCTTGGTGCAATATTTTACCCATGGAAGATAAATAAAATCCCTAAAGATGAGCTTAGAACATCCGACTTTAAGTCGCTATCTAAACGAAAAGGATTCAAGAAATGGGCGGCCATGATGATATTCGAAGGACTAACTGCCACTGCTAGAACTCAAGTGCTAGCAGTACTTCCATTCCTATTTATAGGTAGTGAATTTGGAGTTGGAGCACTTGGAAGCGCTGTGGGATTGGTGGGAGTGATAATTGCTTATCTTTACAGAAACGACTCTTCAAAGAAGAAACTTCAACATGGCTATGTTGGATCAATTGTAATACTTTTCTCTACAATTGGGTTAATCTTATTCTGGTCGCTACCTGCGTTGGTACTCAGAAATCTAGCACTTAAACTTGGCCTATCCCTGTATACCCCAACAAACGAAGAGATACAGTATAGATTGCGCGAGATGGTAATCGGAGACTTTAAGAACGAGTATTCAATTGAAGTGCAACAGTATCGTGAGTTCTTTCTCTATGTAGGAAGGGTAATTATTATTGGGTTTATGTTGATCGTATTCCTAGCAGGTGTCGATATAGAACTAGTGCTGATGATAATGCTTACTTTCAGTCTAACGCACGAGGTCGGAATGATGTATATAGGAAGTAAACTAACCAAAGAACTAGGTATCACCGGAACAAGAAAACCGAGTCTTGGTAAGTTGCCTCCAATTAGTGAAGAACTAGATTTGAAAGTACTTGTATAGACTTATTCTCCCCTGATTTTTTGCATTAATTCGGCATAGAACCTAAGATTGTGCATTGTAGCTGCTCGCATTCCAGCTGGGTCTTTAATCCTTATCAGATGCCTTAAATAGGCCTTACTCATTCCAGAATCGTCATTAACACTTAGAGGTGAATCATCGAATTCATAGCGCTTAGATTTTATGTGCAGCACATCGAAGTTTTCGAATTGAGAGTCTCCTTCACCACTAGGTACATATAAATAGCCATGTCTCGCATTTCTTGTTGGCAATACAGTGTCAAAAAGCTCCCAGCCTAATTTACTGCAATATACTAGATCGTCGGGAGTACCTATTCCTAAACCGTATTTGGGTAAGTGACCTGGCACAAGTGAGCCTACATAGTCGAGGAGCTCATGGTAGAAACCTTTAGGAGCATCGTTCTTCCAAGAATTTGTATTGTGCAGAGGTAGTCCTCCGAATCCATAAATATCAAATCCTATTTCGAGCAATTCTTCTGCACTTTGCTTACGCAGGTCAAAGTAATTTCCCCCTTGAATTACTGCAACCAAAAGTGGCCTTCTATTTTTAAGCTCAGGATTGTTAAAGTCAGCCTCCGTTAAATTGTTTAGCTCAAGAAACTTTTGTTTTGAACGTCTGGCCCAAGCCGTCGTTCTATTCACCGCCTGAATTGCCTGACTCTTTGGTCCATCTCTGACTACTGGTTCGTCGAGTACTACTCGAATATCCGACCCTAAATTATGTTGAATAGTCTGTGAGATTTCTGGGGTCAATAAATTATAGTTACCATTAGATTCATCGATAAAACTACAGCCAGCGTCGGATATCTTATTAGCTTTATTTACTCTACGGTGGATTAGTGAGAATACCTGAAAACCCCCACTGTCTGTTAGCACAGGTCTATCCCAGCCAAAGAATTTATGAATACCTCCATATTGCTTTACATACTTACTCCCTAGCTTTTGTTCTATATGTAAAGTGGTAGTTACTAGTTCATTTACACCAACTTGCTTAGCATCCTTAAAACTGACGGTTTTGAGAGTACCATAAGTTGCATCAGGTAAAAAAGCTGGTGTCTGTATTGTTCCATGTAATGTTTCTATCGCCATGCCGAATTATAGCCGATTTATGTTAATTTAATCTTTGCAACATAAAATGTGCGATTCTTAAACAAAATTAATGCTTCAATCTAGAGAAATTGACTTCTTAGCTCCGGAGACGATTAATTCATCCCTCAAAAGCCTAGTTGTTAAGCTTACTCATGCAGCGAGCCTCGACTCTGGTTTTACTTTGGATATCAAAGAAATTAGGTCTATCCCTCTATTGATAGAAAAGTTGGGAATTATTATCCCACCTGAAGAAAAGTCTAAAACAATCAGAGCAGAAGCTAGATTTTGGAATTTTGCCAAAGTGCAGATGCGCCATAGATCATTGGAGTTGATATCTGCACTAGCAGAAGAATACGACAGAGCAGGTTATAAAGACATATCCAATCATCTCCTATCACTCTCAGAAGCACTGGGCACTAGGAATAATCAAACTATTACAATGCCTGTTTTGCAGGTTGAGAAGCTTTTTTCTGAAGCAGAATCTATTAGCACTGAAATAGAGACTGGCATACTTGTAGACGAGGAAGCCTTAGACGATATCAGAATCGAGATTGAAGACAAGCTCGAAGATGCATTAGCGAAAAGAGGTGATATTAAGACAGTCACAGCCATAATTAACCAAGATCTTTTAGAAAAGATTCACTTCCTACTAAATAATTCGAATAGGTATCTGCTAGATATTCAAGCTCTTGATCCTTACCGCGATTTGATAGGCTCAGTAATTATTTATTGCAAGACCAAAGAGTCCGCATATATGGCAACAAGTGTGTTTATGTATCTTTCGCCTTCTTCGGTCAGAATCCCCCTTTCGTTCTTTGTATATAAGATCAAAGAGCATGTAAAAAAAGAAACTGATAGTCGCAGACTCGATATTTGTAATGGAATTGAGTTTGCCCTAGAACAACACGGAATCTACTATATGGATGTGGTGAATGATGTAACTAGAAAAAAAAGTGACGAGGTTATTCCCAAAGTAGATCTACCAGCAATAGTTGTTCAAATTACTATGATTCGATTGGCGGGAGGTGATGACCCAACAAATGCAGACCAGTTAATATATTCCAAGACGCTTAAGCTTATGCAAGATGTAAAAGCATGGCATAGATACCCAATGGCAATCTCAGATATGCTACTCGAGATGATCCCTGAGGACTGCGTTAAAACTCGTGAGATGCTTTCTACTAGAGCTTGGGCTGCTATAGAGGTTTAGCTTGTGCTACAATTATCTACAGATGGGGTTACTCATAAACCATATTCAGCAAGTCGCATATACTGTGAGAGCGGCAATGGAAGAGATAACATAAGACATCTTGGAATATAACCAGATAAAATTCTAAAGTAAACTATCAGGTGGTACCTCCTTTATTAAGGGACCTCGGTTGCATATAATATTTTTAATATGTAACCGAGGTCCCGTTTGTATTTTTTATTTAAGAGGCATGTCAGAATTTGATTCATCATTAATTGGCCAACGACAACAACGGCTTGCAAAGCTTGATCAGCTTCGGAAATTAGGAATCGATCCTTATCCCGCTGACAGTAATAAAACACATAAAAACAAACAGATCCACGATCAATTCGATGACCTTCAGGGAAAGATGGTTTCTGTTGCAGGAAGAATAATGAGTTGGAGAGAGTTCGGGCAACTCGCATTTGCTGATATTCAAGATGCTTCAGGCACAGTTCAACTGTATTTCAAATCAGAAGAACTTTCGCCGTTTAATTCAGAATCTCAACATTTGGGTTGGGATCAACTTTCACTTCTAGATGCTGGAGACTATGTCGAAGCACAAGGTCTAGTAGTAAAAACTGAAAGCGGTGAAGTTTCAGTGCTAGTAAGCGAACTGAAAATACTAGTCAAAACAATTAGACCACTGCCTTCGAAATTCCATGGCATTACAGACAAAGAAGAAAGATTCCGTCGCAGATACTTGGATATGACCATGAACCCGGAAGTAATGCACAGATTCGAGAGACGAGCTGCTTTCTGGCAAGCCCATAGGGATTTCTTTAATCAACGTGAGTTTTACGAAGTCAACATTCCAATTCTAGAACACATCCCTGGAGGAGGAGATGCAGTGCCATTTACTACTCACATGAACGCAATCGATGAAGATTTTTACCTAAGAATCTCACATGAACTTCCTCTAAAAAGACTAATCGGCGCTGGGTTCGAAAAAGTATACGATATTGGTGCAAGATTTAGAAACGAGGGACTTTCAGACGAACACTTGCCAGAACATGTAGCTATGGAATTCTACTGGGCATATGCCGATTGGCGTGATGGGATGAAGATGATTCAAGAGTTATATCAATACATAATTAAAACTGTATACCCAGGTAAAACTACTTTCAAAATCCGCGAGCACGAAGTCGATTTCTCAAAAGATTGGGAAGAAATCGACTTCGCAGAGATCATGCGAGAAAAGTTTGGAATTGCGGATATTTACAATACAACCATCGAAGAGCTAACTCCTCTGCTCGATCAGCATCAAATAAACTACGACCCAGAAACTATCAACGTGCCAAGAGCTACGGACAGTCTTTGGAAGAAGCTACGCAAAACAATTACAGGACCTGCGTTCTTGGTAAATCATCCAAAATTCATGTCACCTCTGCAAAAACCAAGCACTGAGAATCCCCAGATGGTTGAGAGGTTCCAACCAATAATTGCCGGAAGTGAGTTAGGCAATGGATGGAGCGAGGTTAACGATGCTGTAGATCAATACGATAGATTTGTAGAACAACAAGAAATGCGTGATTCCGGAGACGACGAAGCACAGTGGCTAGACATCGACTACGTCGAGATGCTCGAATATGGAATGGCTCCTACTTTTGGATACGGACATAGCGAAAGGGTATTCTGGTTCTTAGAAGATGTAACTGCTCGCGAAGGTGTACCGTTCCCTCAGCTAAAATTCCACATCAGCGAGGATACAAAAAAAATCTATCCAGAAATTGATTTCGATACCATCCGTAATCCTGGAGCTGACTCTAGTGGTCATCGCACTCAAGATACTTCTAGAAAAATGGTAATCGTCTTGAGAGAGGATCTAGAGGGTTGGCAACTTACAAATACAGTTGCACACATTTCGGGATTATTAGGCTCTGAGATTGGTAAAAACAAGCTCACAACTAGAGAAGAATTCGCTTTGCAAGGTGGTGAGGCAATAAAAGCAAACGCACAGTACGCTATGATCATGATGAAGGCTAAATCTGCTGAGCAGCTTTATAACTTGTTAACAAAGGCAGAACAACAAGGCGTGCAAAGTATGGCATTTGTTCAAGATATGATTAACCTAAATCTTGACAAAGATTTGCAACATACACTGGGCGCACAGAAGAAATCTGAACTAGACTATATTGGTGTAGGACTATTTGGTACAAACGAAGAGATAAGTCAGCTAACGAAGAAGTTTAGTCTTTGGAAGTAACAAATTTAAACGGCTGAGCATTTTTTAGATGCTCAGCCGTAACGAGATTTGAAAGGTTGCTATCGCATATCAGTCGATCCGAGGCGCAGTCTTCAGGTTACCCTTAAAGTCTTGCTCCGTCCTCTCCTTGATCCACCCCAATGCTTTGAATGACGGATGAACGATGTTGCGTACAACGTCATTCCCAGCGAGGTTCCCATAGATCATCCACAGAATCACCTCGTCCATAGCGTGTAGGATAAGATCCTTAGGCAATGGATTGTCTAATACCATCAGCCCCCTGTTCGCTGAGTGACCAGCAATCCAAAATGAAAGCTGTTCGCACAGATGGAAAGTCCAAGCTACCAGAACCACACCAATGTCTTGAGTAGCCCCTTCACGTGTCGAGCCAATCCACAGGTCTTTAGGCAGACTTGCACGCATCGCATCGTCTGCACCTAACGCGACCATCTGAGCAAATCGGTAGGCGAACATACCGGTGTTTTCAGTCGCGTTAAGCTCTTCTAGTGTGGAAGCTACGTCCCACACTACACCTGATCTATTAAACGTTTCCCGAAGCAACATGATATGTTCGCAGTTCGGGTGGTCCATCTCTAGACCTCGGTGGCTCAATGCAGTGTTCTTCAAAAGATCAAA
>CAYGMI010000002.1:6550-8595 GCA_964351125.1 uncultured Candidatus Saccharibacteria bacterium
GCATAGATACGATGCCAGCCTGAACCAGTTTCTAACTGCGTCAGGAACTTTTGAGCCGAACCGTTCTCGCCCGCAAACCAAGTATTGCCTGCGAGCATTATCATATGCATTAGCTCGATAAGCTGTTGCTGCAGTATAGGGTTTGTCAAAATATTTACCTTTCTCTCAATCTTCGATTGCCGGATTATATCATGAAGATAGACTTTTAGACCTCAGGACTATTGCAAACCTCGCCAGACTTGATCATGATCATCGAATGCCATACTTTAACCACTAGAGGATTTCGGAGTTCGGGTTCTGGAGTGTTCATGGAATTTATTAAAGACATTATGAAGTACAAAAGACTTGATAACTCAGAGATTTGAAAATTCTCATCGCAGTGATTCAGAGATTCAATGCGGACCAGCCTTTTTTCCTTTTGATAGCTTATTGGATCTTCTGTTAGGCTACTATTAAGCTGGAACCAAAAATCTTTAGGCTGGATTATAGGGCTCGTAAGTCTGTCGTATAGTTGTTCTGCTAATGTGCGTACGGATAGTTCTAATGGACTATCAATTCTTAGAAAGTCACCTATGAATATATCTAAAATTCTAGCTCTACTAGAATCAGGCATGTGAATAAAGTCCTTGTTGATAAGCCACAAGGAGTCTGGTCCAATCTCGGGACCAGTATATGCATCTATTTTTAGCTTTTCTAGAAGTGTATACCCTAACACTATTATGAGTATTAATTTATTACATTATTATATCATCGATATAGCATATTTGCGGTTTATTTGAAGATGCTAAACTTGATCAGTTAAACAAGATAAGTATGCCAGCAAAAGAAGAAGCAAAAGAATTTGTGCACAAATACGTTGCCGACGAATACCAAAGACACCATGCAGAGATGGTAGCTGCTGCGATGGAGGCCGTTGCCAGTAAACTTAATGAAGACACAGACAAATTCTATATCACAGGCCTAGTACACGACTGGGACTATGATAAGTGGCCTGAGGAGCACCCAGGTAGATATGAGCAACTTCAATCAGAGTTAGGTGCCGACGATCAGGTAATCGAAGCAATTAAAGGACATAAAGGCATTAGTGCTAGTCGTCCAACCGTTTTAGCTAAAGCATTATTCGCCTGCGATGAATTCAGTGGACTGCTCTATGCATACATGAAAATGGTTGGTAACTACGGCGATATGAAGACAAAATCTATTCGTAAGAAAGTGCACAAAGATCTGAACTTCGCCGCAAAAATTGACAGAGAGGACGTAAAAACTGGTATTGCTGAGTTAGGTATTCCAGAGGATGAGTTCTACGAACTATTGCGAGATACCTTTGCAAAAAAATACGACAGTTAATACTTAATTAACAACTCTACTCTATCTTTAGAACACTTATTTATTAGATTCTAAAGATGGATCTGCAAAAGATTATTCTACTTGGGCATGCTACTCACGATGCCGAAACTATCGAATCCAAAAATGGCAAACCCTTTGCTAAGTTTGGGCTCGCAACTAACCGCTTTCTAGGTAAAGATAAGGGAAGCGAAGTAACTTTCTATGAATGTCTAGTTTTTGGCGAAAAACAAATAGAAAAGGTAACTGAACTCATCAAAAAAGGAGACAGAATTACAGTTGATGGTCGTCCAAACACTGATGCCTATATTTCGAAGGATGGCGAAGCGAAAGCGGCCGTATCTGTGATCG
Source organism: uncultured Candidatus Saccharibacteria bacterium (assembly GCA_964351125.1). GTDB lineage: Bacteria > Patescibacteriota > Dojkabacteria > J137 > JAEUSD01 > CAYGMI01. The sequence continues at coordinate 8,246 of CAYGMI010000002.1, forward strand.
TAGACTACTGGAATGTAATGAAGTAGTTTTGATAATAGGTAAGTGGCGTGTGCTTCCTTGCGCGCCACTTATTTATTGCTAATTATTCTTTTCCAGCCCCAAGTTGGTTCATCAATTCTATGTACTGATCAAGCCTTGTATCAAAGTTTTCGACTCTTAGGACACCGCGTCGGTAAGTCACGATTTTGTCACGATCTAGTACAAACTCTGTACTGGTTATCAAACCGTTGTGAGTTATGTTAATTTGATAATGCTCATCGTCCTTACCCGGATGCTTTTGAACTAACATGCGATACCCCTCAGTGTCATTATAAGTGATGTTATCTGGTAACTGATAATTAACTTCTAGA
>CAYGMI010000002.1:8605-10497 GCA_964351125.1 uncultured Candidatus Saccharibacteria bacterium
CTAATTGGATCAGCATCTGTTAGCATACGATGGTCAAACGTAATTATGTTGTCAGAAACTTGTTTTTGTAATACATCGTCAAAGTACTCTTTTGGGTAATACCACAGATAGCCTGAAGACTTTAGTCCTGTTGAGTCTAGGATTTCTGTGCCTTTAGGAGTTACAACCCTTACCCATGCACGGTATCCAAAGTTTGGCGACTTAGATATTATTTTCTCTTCTTTACGGTCATACACTTTCTCGTTCTTCCAGTTTACCTCTACGTTTTTACTTATCTTGCCGTCCTGTTCTATCTTAATATTCTGAGTTACCGCGTCTTCAACATAGAAGTTTGCTTTGAGAGAACAAACCTGTGCCTCACTCAGAGTAAAGTAATCACCCGCAAAATTTTGCTCGATTCTGCCGCTCAAACCAAGTTCGTCAAAATATGCCTGCATCTCTATATCTTCAGAATAGAATGAGATATTCTTTGCCTGAATTGTACTAATGATTGTCTTTACCAAATCCGGAAATTTCTCTGAAGGCAAATCGATAAACGATTCTTTTGCTGCTGTTGCTACTTCACCAATGAATAATTTCCGAGTCGCGGGGTCAAATACTTGCTCAGAAGTCTCACCATAGATTACTTTAGCAATATTTGTGCTGGTTATTTCTTGCCCATCAAAGCCAGGAACTGCCAAAGGTTCAATTAAACTAACTAAATCAGAGGCAAAGAAGGTATTAGCAATTATCACATGATCATAACCCGGGTATTTCTGAGGATTATATGCATTTGCAATGTCATAGTAGTCTGTTACTGTATCTGCAGTTACATATAGATCTGGGTATATTCCTGCGTCTTGGGCTCTTAGATAAGTGGATCCACATCCTCCGTAGTTTAATTCCTCTATTGGATTCATTAGATAAAGTTGCCCATAGATATTTCTGTGTCCTGCATCAATCCCCAATGTTGAAGACACATACAGTTCTAAGTCCCACATGTCTGTGATATCAATATCACCAACTAACTCTCCTTTATCTACTGTCATTGTTCCGTAGGCCGTAAGAAGTCCTCCAGAAGAACGCATTTCTTTTTCGTTCTGTAAAATCAATAGGTAAGTTGTTGGCTCTTCTGCACCGAGTAACTCTGGTAACTGTCTTAAAGTAGTTTTTACTTGAGCAGAAATTGACGGGAACTCCTGAATAATTCCTTGAAACTCAATCAATTTTTCTCGAGTACCTCCTGTTCCGATGGCAGGGATGTACTGAGGATTAATCTCTCCTACTAGTTCCAGTAATTCAATAATTTCAGGTTCTGTATCGTTATAAAGACCTAAAACCCTAGGCATCTCGCTTATCAAAGCCTGTACCTGATCTTCCTCGTCAGGCTGATCTACATCTATTTCTGCATCAACCTTATAACCTACAGACCCTAACAAGACCTTTAGCTCTGGTAAGTTTGTGTTTATCAGAGACTCACCCTTAGAAGCAATTTCCCTAACTACCTGTAGGTTATCGTAATAGCCTTTCGTGATTTCGAGGTCCTTTAAAAAATCGTAATTACTCAACTCAGCATCTATAGAAGCTAATTCGGAATTAATTGCTGCAATATGTGTGTCTAGCTTAGTTAAATCTTTAGAATCTAGATCTAATTTTATCCCATCGGTAATTGCCAGTATGTTCTGAGCAGAGTTGTATACCCGCTGCGCTGGTAAAACAACTGCGTAGACAGCAAAACTACCTACTCCAATCAGTATTAGTGAGAATATAAAGGTAGCAATCAATAACCACCTTTTGCGTCGGCCACTCTTCTTCTTCACTCTTACTTTTTGTTCGAGAACAATTTTTTCTGACATTGGGAGAATTAGAAGAGTATGTCTTTAAAGACTCGTCTTCTAAAGAGGGTAATAAGT
>CAYGMI010000002.1:10507-20927 GCA_964351125.1 uncultured Candidatus Saccharibacteria bacterium
GCAATAGATATTACTGTTGCCCAGAAAACTACTCCAGAAACTATCTGTGCATTTTCAGGGATTTGACCATCCACAACAATTAGCGCTTTGTTAGGAAAGTCTTTGGTGGTTTCATTTACTAGCAATTCAATTGTTTCAGGATCAAGCTCTGCACGATCATCATCTGAGAGTTCAACCGGTTTATTCAACACAGTCTTAATTCTCTTCTCAAACTCTGTCTTGTTTATGCCGTTCACTTCACCGATAAAGACCTGCTGGTCTGAAGTTAACCTTTCTCTCTTCATTTGAACTACAAAGTTAGTACCGTATTCTTTTAGAGGCACATAATAGCTTAGAGCTTTTTCAGAATTACGCTCTTCTAGGGAAACAGCATTCAACAAATCTGGGGTCCCAGTAATTTCTACTATTCTGCCCAACTCAATTTCTCCGGTACCTGAAAAGGTGTCTGGAGTTATGATTAGATTCTGTTGTTGTAGTCTGGCTACTTCTCCACTATGAAACACATAAGAAATTACTCCCGCTATTCCAACTAAAATCAACATAGAGAAAAATGCCCTAAAGGCTGGACCCATAAGCAAAAATTGTCTGATAATGCTAAACGACTGCATTATATCAGTGAATCAAGCTTAAAACCACTTGCTATAATCCTCGAATGGATAAACTATTCAAATCAAAACCTATAATTGCATTATCCCCCATGGATGGTGTAACCGACGTAGCTTATCGACATATTCAAAGCAAGTATGGCGGTCCAGACGTAAGTTTTACCGAATTCGTACATGTAATGGGAGTGTGCCAAGGATCAGATAGGCTGCTTCTGGATTTTCTATATACCGACATAGAAAGACCAGTGATAGCTCAAATCTATGGCTCTGATCCAGAGTATTTCTATCATGCTACAAAAATAGTCGCCGCACTTGGGTTTGATGGAGTCGATATAAATATGGGATGCCCAGCAAGAGGTGTAGTCTATAGAGGTGGGGGAGCTGCACTCATTAGAACACCTGAACTAGCAAAAGAAATTGTAGTTCAAACAAGAAAAGGATACATCGACTACTTTCAAGACAAAGAATTAACAGGTATTACTGACTCGGTAAAATCAAAAATAGTCGAGATGGCAAAAGTCCATGAACCAATAGACAGAGATAATCAGGCCGAGCACTTTACTCTATCCGTTAAGACAAGAATTGGATTTGATAAGGATGTAGCTACCGATTGGATGAAGCACCTAACAGAGGTAGATCCCGATTGGATAAGTGTACATGGCAGAACTCTCAAGCAGATGTATCAAGGTATGGCTGACTGGGATTCAATTGCTAAGGCTGTCGAGGCCACACACATACCCGTATGGGGAAATGGAGATATAAACAGCGCAAATGATGCCGTCCAAAGGATTAAGCAATCTAATGTAGCAGGAGTATTAATAGGTAGAGGTACATACGGGAACCCTTGGATATTTAAAGATAAAGAGCGGATTCGAGCACTCGAAGAGGGTATCCCAGAATACGTTCCAACACTTGAAGAATTGCTGGATATAATGCTCGAACACGCGATCCTACACGAAGAGACTAAAGAACAAAAAGCTATAGTTCAAATGCGTAAAAACTTTGCCTGGTATATAAAAGGTTTTCCTGGCGCGGCACAATATAGGGCAAGACTAGTAAGAGTAAATTCTGTAGACGAGTTAAGAGAGATTATTGCAGAAATAAAAGAGGCACAGGATCTAAATTAGATCTATGCCCCTAAGATGTAGGAGTTTATTCGTTCTGTTGGATTCTTGAGCGACTTCTGTAAAATTTAACCGCGAGCGCAATCATATTTACAGCGATTATCATCCCGGTAACCCAAGCTACCGACAATTGGAGGATGGCAGTGATTAGCATTGCAATTAGAATTGCCATCACAACCAAATAGCCAATTACCCCAAAAATCTCATCCAGAAAACCAGAAACAAGTCCTGTCATGTCTCACTCCTTATCAACTTTTTGTTTGCGGATTCTAGCAAAACACTTATACTAATTCAATATCAGAGATATACCATTTAGCCTCGCTTTATTGACAAAAAGTGATTTTTGACGTAAGTTACATCGAATTACCTAAAAAACATATGGCAAAATCAAAAAATACAGAAGATGATGTATCTTTAGACGATTCGTCAGTTAACTACGAGATGGGTGTAATTCCAGCTCAGGGTTATGGTGATGAAGATAAGTCAATATTAGATGAGTACTCTGAAGAAGTTGACGATGAAGATGAGGATGACGCAAGAAAGCGCGTTCTAGCTAGAGGACAAGATAAAGAAGATATAGTACCTGGCAGCACACGAGACGAAGATCCATGGTCTCAGAACGAAAAGTTCGACAGTGATGAATGGCCAGAAGACTTAGAATAAATATTAAATAGCCTCAATAATCTATAATTAGTGTGGGTTCTTGGGGCTTTTTGACTTCTTTTGTGTTAACATTGCCTTGCATTCAAATGTTATCAGGCTTTAATGGCAGACCAATACAAATACGAACTAAAGAAAGAGAAAGAATCTAAGATTTCTGTATCAGTAACAATACAAGAGGAATTAGTTACAAAGAAGCAGGAGCAGGTTTACGAAAAACTCAAGGAAACTGTGAAAATTAGTGGCTTCAGACCTGGCAAAGCTCCAAAGAAGGAGATTATGGCCAAGCTTGGCACAAAAGTATTGAATGAGACTTTAAATGAAATCCTTCCTGAAGTTGCGTCAGAAATCGTCGAAAAAGAAGAGTTAAATCCTGTGACACAGGTGGACTATCAATTCGAGGATTTTTCTAAAGAAGGTGATATCGTATTTAGCTTTAGTTTTACTAACTATCCAGAAGTAAAACTTGGAAATTTGTCTAAAATTAAAGTAGAGAAACAATCTGCAGAGGTAGAACAAAAAGAGATCGACGAGGTCGTACAACGACTATTCAAACAACAAGCGGAAGACAACCACGACCACGACCACGACCACGAGGATTCTGACTCTGACAATATCGAAATCAAGGAAATTACCGACGAGATGGTAAAAGGTCTAAAGATTGATGGTGTGCAGACTAAGAAAGATCTAGAAAAACAAATAAAAGAGAGAATCCAAAGCATCAAGCAAAACGACTTAGATAGGGATTACGAAAACAAACTGCTCGAGGCAGCAATTGCAGAGACAAAGATAGAAGTTCCAGCTGCACTGATTGATCAGCAGACAGAAACTCTAATGAATGATCACCTCTCTCAGATTTCTCGACTTGGAGTAGAAGTTGAACAATTCTTAGAAGCACAAGGTACTAGCCGAGAAGAACTAGAAAAACAAAAACGTAAGGACGCAGAGTACAAGGTAAAGGCTGAATTGGTGCTAAACGAAATAGCCAGACAAAATAGCATTCTTCCTACAGCTCAAGACGTAGAGGCTGAACTAAAAATGATATCTGATCCAGAAATCAGAAGTAGCTATGACAGCGCACATGGTAGACGCCATATATTGTCGGTACTAGTTCAACAAAGAGGGATGCAAAAGCTATTGGATATTGCTGGAGGTTCAAAGACAACAGAAAAAAAGAAACCTTCAACTAAAAAGTCCAAAGATGATAAAAAGCCTAAAGATTAAGGGATATCGTAATCTAAGCTTTGATAACGAACTCCAAAAAATCAATCTCGTTATCGCTGCAAATGGTAGCGGTAAGAGTAATTTATTAGAGGCAATATACCTCTCCACCCTAGGTAGGTCTTTTAGGCCAGTGCAGGGATTGCACGAATATCTACACCCTGAATCTCAATTTGCTAAGGTAGAAATTACCAACATAGATCAAGATAAGCTGGAATTGATCATGGCAAACGAATCTGTAATAAAGCGGAAGTATGTTTGGAACAACAAGCAAAAACCTATCTCAAAACTAGTCGGTAATATTCCTGTAATTTTATTTGCTCCTCATAGCGTTAACTTAGTAAACGATGATCCTGCGGGTCGCCGAACAGATTTGGATGACTTCTTAAGTATAGTCAACTCAGATTATGGAGAGCTATTGGGCAGATATCGTAAAATACTTAAGAACAGAAATGCCTTACTAAAACACTTAAGAGATCACAACGGTGACAGATCAGAACTCAAGTACTGGACGGCAGAATTACTAAAACTTGCAACAGAGATAAATAGACACAGAGTCGAGTTCTTTACTAGCGTCGAGGAATTCCTCAACTGCCGATAAAATTTACTCTAAAGAAAATGCAGTGTTTGCGGCGGAGTTTATTCCAAACTCCGCCGACGCACATCTGCCATACTTCGAAGCACTTGGGCAAAAGTACGCTCAAAACCAAGAGAAAGAGATCGTAGTTGGCCAAACTCTGTACGGACCGCACAAAGACGACTACGTGCTGTCTCTGAACGGTAAAGACTTGAGGTATCTAGGTTCTCGCGGAGAACAAAGACTAGCAGTACTTGCTTGGAAGCTCTCACAACACGAATACCTATATAAAATGCGCGAGAAAAACGCGATCTTACTAATTGATGATGTGATGTCGGAGCTTGATGTTGCTCATCGACAGAAAGTTGCTGATGTAATCAGCGCAGACGATCGATACCAAGTGATAGTTACTTCTGCAGATATCGGAGACGTGCCAGATAGCATCGTAGCCTCTGCAAACAGACTAACCTTAGCTTAATTCGATAGCTGTTTTTGCTGAGCTGTTTTCTAGCTTCTGCAAAAAGTCATCCAAGGTTTCTACTCCCTGCATATCCATATAAACCTCTAGTGCTTCCTCTTTATTAACCTGTGGCTTTCCAGCAAATTTTGCAAATTCGGAGCCGCGAACGTCAGTGTTATTCATCATTTTTTGAAGAGAAATGCCTGGATTACCTGGCTGCATTCTAATCAATTGAAGAGATCCACAACGATTGCAAGATATCTGGAACATGTATACACCATCTTTTTGACCTACGAACGAGAAGTCTTGGTCGTTATGGCGATGTCCACAGTTATCACAGTGCTTTGGCACAAAACTGCGAAGTTGTTGCATTATTATATTTGGATTAATTGGCATATTGGTAGTGGTTAGTTATCAGACTTAGTATAGCATTGCTAATTGAACTGATACAATGCTACTCAAATTCACCTTGAATAGCTTGATTCTTAACGATCTCGGCCGATGGCTCAGGCTTCTCTTCGTAACTATCCTCCTCTGCTTGCAGTGGATGATGCTCTCGATGAGCCTCTTCTGCAAAGCGATCTGAAGCATGTACGTATCGAGTAGTGGTTTGTAAAGACTCATGCCCTAATAGCTTTTGAATCGCTACAGGACTTGCTCCTTCTTCTGCAAGATAGGTAGCAAAACCATGTCTCAAGCTATGCGCACTTGTTGGCACAATTATACCAAGCCGTTTACGATACTCTGCAATTTTAGATTGAATATAGTTCTGAGAAATTCTCACAACATATTGATTACCTGTAGCTCTCCTTGTTCCTTTTGTCGGGATGAACATTGCAGGGTAATCATCTTCTCTTAAGTTTAGATATTCTTCTAAGAAGTGGATTGATCTTGGAGTTAAATAAACAAATCTCTGCTTCTTTCCTTTACCCAAAATATATACTCTGTCATCCATAATCTTATCTTGCTGCATTCTAATCTGATCTCTATTCAGATTTACTACCTCTGATATACGCATCCCCGTAGAAAATATCATTTCTAGGATAGCTCTATTACGGAATTTAACAAGCTTCTGCTTCTCGAATTCCATAGGACATTCGATTAGTCTAATCAGATCATCCATCTCTGCTACCTGCTTCTCTTTTTTCTCTGTTTTAATTAGCTTGATGGCGTTTGGTGTTATTGGTACTTCTTCGTCTATATCTACCAAAAAATTCAGATAGGATCGCATAGACGAAAGCATTCTATTTACGCTCCTACTAGAGAGCTGCCCACGGTATAGTGCTTTTTTTGTCTCTGACACGTCTGTATAACTCTTCTGCTCATCTTCATCATCTATCTCCTTACCTGCCTTAAATTTTCGTAGGATGGGGATATAGTTTTGATTTCGTAAGTAGCCTTTGTATTCACTAATCAAAAGCTTATCAATGTCTGCAAATTTTACGCGGCGATACTCTAAGAATGAGGCTAGAATTTCTAGATCACGCAAATAATTATCTACAGTTTGCTTAGAATAGTTATTATTCTCGAGATTGAGTAGAAATTCTCTTAAGTATGGCAAATTAGGTGCCAGTTCTTGTTGATTCATATATTAGTATACAGTACCCACCCTTACAGCTCAGAGGCTTTGACGCAGAAAGTAAGTATAAATTCAGTTACATTTTCTATCTCTCCAGCTCCTAGTTCCCATAGAGTAGATTTTCTTTGTCCAATAAGATGAATAATTTCTCCAAGAGGGATTGGAGGAGAGTTTAGATCTTTATCGAGTAGAATCTCAGACATCTTCTTAAATTCTCTCCAAAAATTCTGATCCCTGCACATGCTAAAAATATATGAATAGTTTGCCTGTACACAGTCACAGAATGAACCAATAAATACCCTTGATAATTCGGCTGAAATCACTAGTTCTCTATCTACGTTCCTATCTTTCACAAAACCTGCCAGAATTCCAACTTGCTGTTCGAAATCGAATAAATCCGTATCCTTGGCTGTAAGAAACAAATGCTCTACCATCTCAGAAGATTCAACTAGCGTTAATCGTTCTTCTTCAAACTCATAAGTTGGAGTAGGTTGCATTTCCGAATGCGGAAGATCACGTTTTACTCTGGACATAAGTTTATCTGTTTTACGAAATTCATAATGTTTATCCCTTGGTTCTAAAGTTCTGTCTATAGTGACTTCTAGGAATTTTATTAGCTCCTGGTCATACAATGTCTCATCTCTGGCGGAATTCTTTATGAAGTCCGCTACCAATCTGCGTAGTTCCGCATCGTCTACTGGAGCTTTTCCCTGGGATATCACCTTCTCATAGAAGTATTTAAGAAATGCAGACCTATACTCGTCTCTTGTATTTCCAAATTCTATCTCCAAAAAGTAAGACCTGAACCCAGTCGTAGAGACAGGAATAGGTTGAAAATCAACTCTTTGATCTGCCACTAACTGTTGAAGGAGCTCGAATAGATCTCCGTCCAACCTTCCCGAACCATCTAAAGGCAAGTGTAGTGTAGAGAAAGTTACATATAACCTCACTAACACCTGATTTATTTCTTCGATACTGTATTTATCAAGATTAGCTAGGAACCAATTAACTCTACTCAACCAACGATTTGCCAAGCTTCTAATACTAAGTGCATTTGGATGCCTAAAGCTACCACCCCAAACTATTACGTTTCTGATACCTATTTCAGATTCAGAGAAATAATCGTCTTCTCTTGAAAGCATTCGCGAGCCTTTCCCAGACTTGAAAGCCGACGCTGAAACTCCTCCATCCTTCGTATACTCATTTCGAAGTAGTAATATCTGGGCAAGTTTAAGATTTCTATTCTTTCTATATAGTTTTACAATATCCGGAATTAATACCTCCCTTACCCGGTCCGAAGATTCAATAGTTGTACGCAACCCAACCATATCCATGTGACCAATGCTACCTAAAAACTCAAGCTTATCCTGTCTCATTGCTATGCTTCCCGTATCAAGTAAATCTAGAGTAGAAAGGCATAGACTATATAGTTTTCTCGCCCACACAGGAGCATTGTCTGCTACTCCAATAAAATAGAAGTCATCTGGTACCGCGTCATAGTTAAAATCAATAAAAAAGTTTAGGACATCATCTTGATTAACCTCTGTTAACGTACGTCCTTGTGCACTTAGCCTATTCTGTAAATAAAATAGGTCCGGGTTAGTACTTTTATCAAATTTTTCTTTTGGACTCCTATCCATTAGTTTGGGATCCTGTATATCTAAAATGCCAGCTCTCTTCCTTGTACCCGCCTGCATCTGTCTGGTCTTCGTTATAGGGAATAACGAATCCGAATCTATGAGCATTCTCTGCCAACCATTTGCCTGCAACAGTGTCGCCAAACGTATTCGAGATCTTCCAGTCTGTATCCTCGCTAACAAAATCAATTGTTGTACCAAGCTGATGCTCAGAATGTCCTGGTCTTGCAGAGACTCCGTTTGCCCCTTCTTCTCCAAGCTCTCTGACCCAACTAGCGTATGTTCTAGCCTGAGTCTGATAAGACCTGTATCCAGATGCAACAGTCACGTATTTACCTGTATCTTTTGCTAGCTCTCTGAGCATGTCTCGAAGCGCGAACGCTGCCTCGCTGCGAATTCTGGCATTATTTAAAGTGAACAGCCCTAATTCTTTATTCAGATCAATTAAATCGTCCGGCTCGTAGTCCTCGAATAACCTATTCTTCTTATCTACCAACGCATTAAGATTATCACCATCTACCGTATAGCTTGAATTCTCCCATGGACCAATATAGTCAAATCCTGGTGGGAATCCGTATGGTTCGCGAGTAATATTTAGTGTTTGTTCAAATTCAGCTCCTATGGAGTCTGTAAACTTAAGCTTTATTGTTGTTTTACCAACGGTTAATTTTTCTAATCTGACTACGTAGTATCTCTTACCCTCTTTAGAAGCTATGTATTGCATACCAACCTTCTCTGAATTCAGGCTTAACTCCTTATTCGAGATTACAGTAACCTCAGTCGATGGATTTATTGTAGTCCTAGTAGGTGATAAGACTTGTACTTCTAATTTTCGCTCATCTACTTTTTCTATAACTTGAGCAGTAGCCTTTACTTCTATAACTCTTGGCAATACAAAGCTAATCCCTATAAGTACTAGAAATGCGAGCAGAGGTAGAATAAATACCCTTCCTATTCTCAGCTCTTGTTTGGGTTCGAGTAGAATTTTGTCTGCCATATTACATAATATCACCCAGCAAAATATCTTTGTTTTGTTCTAGTAACCATTCTGTTAGAGTTAGGCCAGATTCGTGCTGCAATTTTGCATTTTCTTTGCCAATATATCTATAGTGCCAGGGTTCAAACGAATAGCCAGTAATCTGTTCCTTGCCTTTGGGATATGAGATTACAAAACCATACTGCCAGGCATTAGCTGCAAGCCACTTCGCAAGTCTTGTATTCTCGAATTGCCAAAACGTACTCCCATTTTCTGAAGTCACAAAGTCAATTGTAACTCCCAACTGGTGCTCGCTATGTCCTGGTCTTGCGCTTACACTGTCTGTTGCCTCGATATCTCCATCGTTGAATTCCAGCCAATAGTTATAGGCATTAAATTGGTCTAGATACGAACGGTAAGCAGAAGTTGCCACATAAGGAATGCCTTGTGCTGAAATTGCCTTAGTCATAGCTTTTAGATCTTCGATTACAATCTTTCTAACTTTTGCTCCGTTAGCAAAGCTGATTCCGTAGTCTCCAAGAGCGACAAGTTCGGTAGGAATATAATCTTCAGGTAACCTGTACGTTTTATTAGCAATCGCAATCAGGGAATCTGCAGGCATAAAATACTTAGGATCTGACCAGTTCGGAGCTATCAACCTATTGTCCGGAGCAGATAATTTTAGCCTAACGACTGTACTATTGAGCTCTGAATCAGTGAATACTAGTGAGTAGTTGTATTCTCCATTAGCTATCTCTGACGTTTTAATTAGGTAGTGATACTTGATCTCTGGCTCTGTCTCTTTGGCTATCAATTCAAAACCCCACCCATCAGGAAGCCCTGCAACTGTAATCTCTTCATTAGATACTGTTGAGAACTCAGCATCCATAAAGCTTAAAGTCCTTTCAGGTTCTCGGACTGCAACTAATGGTGCATACCAATCGAATCCGAAATCCTTTAGCTCGTCAGACTCACCCAGGATCAAATCCTTTTCCGTCTCGGGATAGAAAGGCAACTCCGCCCTAATGTCTTCTATAAAAACTGTAACAGTAAATACTCCAAAAAGCATTACCCACAATAGAGTTGTAAATGTCTTTCTTAGAAGGTAAGTCATAAGTTCCGGATATGATCTATGCAGTATATTGTATCTCTATTAACGATCCCGATATAGTCGAGTCGCCAACTAAAATTAATTCTATCATTTCTTAACAGCCACCAATTTATTGCCTTAGAAATCTTTTGTAGTTTCTGCCGCGTGACCAGACTTTGAATCTGAATATTCGATTCATACCTAATACTTTTAACTTCTACAAAAACAAGTTGATTGGAGTCGTGAGCAACGATATCGATCTCGCCAACTCTACAGTAAAAGTTCCTTCGATGACTTCCCAATTTAGAACTTTGAGATAAGAACAAGCAACTTGCTCTGCAATATTTTCTTTTGCTCGTGTGTGCACCCACGATTATCTACTGCTGTGTCAGACCTAGACTCTCTCCTATTGGTCTAAAGCTAGTTCGATGTAAGTCGCATGCACCGTGTATTTTTAGACTCTGCTGATGTTTCTTGGTGCCATAACCTAC
>CAYGMI010000002.1:20937-27195 GCA_964351125.1 uncultured Candidatus Saccharibacteria bacterium
TCATCATTCGATCTCTTCTTACTTTGGCCAAGATGGAAGCTGCAGCAACAGAATAGTAAGTGTCATCAGCCTTGATTATCTTACTTGTGTTCTCTCCGAAATCCGTAGCAAATGTACCATCTATAATAAAATATGTAGACTCATCTCTATGCAGTTCTATGATTTCTTTAATAGTATTGGTGATAGTTAATCCAATCCCGACCTCGTTTATATCGTCTACGCTCCCGAAGATTACTCCTCCTTCGACATCTTCTAGCAATAGGTCATGTATCAATTCTCGAGTTTTTAAGTTTAGCCTTTTTGAATCTGCAATCTCAGGGTAGATTGGATCTTCAAGATAGTATATGAAATACCCCACAGAGACTGGCCCGGCCCAAGCACCTCTACCCGCCTCGTCTATTCCAATTATTCTGGTTATATTCTTGTGTGAGAAAAATTGTGAATCTAAATCAGCATTTAGCATGAGTGATTCTACCTCAAATTATTGTTCCCGCAGAGAGAATTCGATCGTGCTAAGAATATCTCTGAAAGCCAACACATAGTAAGGATCGTAATCAAATACTTCAGTTGGTTGTGTACCAGAATTTCCAAGTCCTAAATTTCTTTCGAAAGAGGTAGTCTTAGTAGTCACTCCTCCTCGTATATATATTCCATCCCTTTTTACATTCGCAGCTGGGTTATCTGACAAAATTCTAAAATCTCCATCTACGACAAACATAGCGTTTATCTCGTCGTAAGATGTAGGAGTTGTAAAGTTATTGCTTGTCGTTGTTTGGTTTCCTGGTTCAATTACTACATTGCCTCTAACAATAAACAAACATCCACCAGTATCTGTTCTTGTTATATTCGGTCTGACGTTCAAGTTACCAGCAACCATAATTATGGCATTTGCATTACAATTAGCTCTTACTGCTCCACTATCCCCGCCAAAGGTTAAATTCCCTGGTACCTCAACAATATACCTACCCGCGACTTTTGTTGCGCCTGTTGCAGCAATCGCTGCATTCACGTTTCCAGAAATTTGAGTTATTCCTAGTGATTGAATGGTAACACTTGCTGACATAGCTTCTTTTAAGAAGTCATACCATATAGTTGTATTTGCAGTAGATGGTGTATTTACCTCTCGGTTTTGATAATTGCTTGCAATAAAGTTATTCTTTGACGGTCTTGTTAATGGAGTGACAGTACCAACGTATACGGCATATTCAGATAAAAAGGCTTGCGGGAACGGTTCATCACTGAAGTTAGGAACTATTGTGCTTAAGTTGGCGTTCTTAACAGTTACGTTGCTGAATCCACCATTTGCTGTAAGAGAACTATTCCTACTTATTAACCAAGGAACCGGAGAACTAACAGAAGCCGTATCGGTACTCACATTACATGATGTATCAACTGCCCTTGCGGAATATTGAATACTACCTGTAGGAACATCCGTCATAGTGTAAGTATGCTGTCCAAGGTTGGTAGCGTTAACTCTACAGTTAGATGCCGTAGGATAGTCAACCACACCAGCCGATAGCGGAATACTTCCGTAAGTGTTGTCGGTAATCGTAATTGGATCGCCAGAGGTCAAATAACAGTAAGAGTTAAGACTAGAGATAGCCCTATTATCTGAGGCTGTCCAGTTTAAGGTGAAGTTAACAGGTCCAATGGGGTTGTAATTTCCGACGGAAGCACTTGGAGCAATATTATCAACCGCCCAATCACTTAGCCTCCTATAAACAAATCCTCCACTCCCATTGTCTTGATATGATGAAATCTGCGAACCTCCTGCAAACGAAATTACGCTTGCATACACACCATAATTTTCGCTGCTCATTGAATTCTCTATGCGGACAGTAAAGTAGACGTCGATAGTATTTGCATCAATAATCACAACTCTAGACCCCGAAGCAGTGTTAGCTCCTAGCAAGGTGGAGGTTCCTACAGCGTTCTGCAGATTACCTGAAGTAGTTGCTCCATTCTGAGACCCATTATGAATATATCTAAAAGTTGCAGTTGAAGTTCCGTTAACATCTGCAACAAAGCCAATATCGTCGTTGACAGTTGGCTCTATAGCTCCTGAATCTACATTTGTCTGTGTTGTGTCTCCGTTCCAGGCGAACAGCATTCTAACTTGATCTATATTTGCTCTACCTGCTGGGTCGCTTGCTCTTACCCTGAAAGTAATTGGATTATTCGTAGGTACTGGGCTGTTGTGCCTACCAGATACGTTTTGGGCATTACATCTAAAGGTAGAACTCTCAAATGCACCAGAAACCGTTGGAAGCTCTGCAATTCTCACTGTTCTAACTACCGACGTAGCTTGTGTACCATTTGAATTACTATTTCTAGCTTCAACTGCCCAACAGTATGTTCTGCCTCTTTGTCCTGTATAGTTTGAGTTTGTTGCTGTACCCCAACCAGTTACTGCAGACCAACCGGTAGCGCTGCCGTCATAACACTCACTTGTACTATTAACTACCTGCTTTACCCAAAGTCTAGTCCTATTCTGCTGAGAACATCCTCTTCCCCAATTACTTGGATTATTCCAATCAAAATTTATTACTCTACTACCTACAGTTGCCCCATTAGCTGGAGAAACCAAAGTAGGAGCACCAACTTGTGTCTTAGTACAACAAGATTGAGTATTACAGCTTTGAGTCCATGATGAACAACCGTTGCTACAGGTCCTAGATCCGCCGCCACAACTTCTGCTACATCCACCACAACTTGTGCCTCCTGGAGTACATCCTCCGCCACCGCCGCCGCCTCCTCCGCCGCCGCCTCCTCCTGAAGGTGGTGGACAAGATCCGCAAGTCTTCGACCCGTCAGAACAAACAGTTTTAGGACGACAAGAAGCACCAGGACAAGTCCCACTAGGAGCACAGTTTGAAGAGTAGCATTCATCTGCACCACAGCAGTTTCTTGCAGTACAAGACCCCCCTGCACATGCCCGTGGCCATGTAGTACACGCCGCATTGACTTCTCTGACTGTAGCTTCTTCTGGCACACCAAAAGAAACCATCAGAGCCAGGATTCCAAACAACATGAAAACGCTTATTACTTTATAGATTACAGAGAATTTATTCATTTAATTACAGTATATTGCTGCGACCGATTCAGAAAAATATTGCTCCACTTCTTCATTGTACCCCAATATAACTACGACTTCCTTACAAGAATTTGGAGGGAGAATTTTGTCATCTATATATATCCAATCCGTAGCAATCTGTCCACCTGACTGTGCCTCTGTGAATGGATAGAATTTATACTCTGACTCAGGAAAGAAACTACCTTGATAGCTATCACCAAAATATGGAATATTCACCTGAAACTCAGAATCATCGAAGTTTAGGTAATAAAAGCCAGTGGCGCTCTGTCTTAGGATAATTTTATCAGGACTAATCTTATACGCCTTATAGTTTATCTGGTAAGGCCACTGCCGAGAATTGCTCTTTTGATTAAGTTGATCAGACTGAAAAATAAGGAATCCGCCTACCCCCAGAATAAGTAATCCAATAAAGAAATATATAGCTGTCTTAATCACTTGGATCATAGGTAACAGCTATTACTTTTTCTATTGATGTGTGATCTGGGGATACATATGCAGAAAGCGCCAACTTCTCCAGTCCCCAAGTATCTAATATGACAAGGAATTCTTCGAGATTAGATTCTTCAAACGTATCTTCCGACATACTAATGTATTTAGCACTTTCAATTAATGCACCTGTAGGCAGAAACACATCCTTTTGAACCGCCAGAATTGTGTCAAACATCTCTATCTCATATCCTCCATCTACTTTTCTGTGGGTTGAGACAGTGCCTTGAAGGCTGCTAATGGTCTCAATACCGTTTACTCCTTCTGTCGAGGTGTTTACCCAATACCCAGTATACTCTACTGCTGGTTTAATCTCGTTTGCAGGAGTTGTATATCTATAAATCCCGTACCCCAAGAAGATTAGGCATAGAGATATATAGGTAGCTATAAGAATATTAGGTCTCATAGACCATTCTAGCTTATAGCTCCCTGAGAGAGAACTCCGAAATACTCAAGATGTCTCTGAAATTCAAAACATAGTAAGGATCGTAGTCAAATACTTCTGTTGGCTGTGTCCCCGAATTTCCTAAACCTAGATTCCTTTCGAATGATATAGTCTTCGAAGTTACGCCTCCTCGAATATAGATGGCGTCTCGTTTCGTATTCCCTGCAGGACTATCTTCGAGAATTCTAAACTGACCATCCACAACAAACATCGCATTTATCTCATCGTATAGTGCAGGTGTAGAGAAATCACTCCCTGAGTTCACTTGACCTCCCGGTTCTATTACAACATTACCACCCACAACAAACAAACATCCTCCATCTAACGTCTTATCCAAACTCGGCCTTACCGTTAAATTTCCTTTAACTAGTATTATAGAATTAGAATCGCAAATAGTAGTAGAAGCATCACCTATTGTCAGGTTTCCTGGAATATCTACGATGTATCTCCCTGCAGACTTTGTAGCCCCCGCATTCGCCAATGCAGACTTAACACTGCCCGAAATATTACTGACACTTAAAGACTGTATGGTCACACTTGTAGATATGGTTTCTTTTAGGTATTCGTACCAACTCAAAGTTACTGAACTTGAAGGCGTATTAACTTCTCTATTGTTATATTTTGCAGCAATAAAACCACTCTTTGAAGCTCTCGTGGGGGCATTAACTGTCCCAATATACAGAGCATATTCAGAAAAGAAAGCCTGTGGGAAAGATTCACTGCTAAAGTTTGGAACAATGCTAGACAGATCTGTGTTCTGTATCTTAATACCCGAAATCCCGCCGTTAGCTGTTGCTGCACTATTCCTTGTAACTATCCAAGGAATGGGAGAACTTACTGTGGCAGCATTTGCAGTAATATTACAAGAAGTATCCATTACTCTAATCTGGAAATGAATATTACTTGATGGCAATTGCGTCAAAGTATATGTGTGATTTCCAGTATTTGATCCATTTACTAAACAGTTCGATGCTGCAGGATACTGTACCTCACTATTTGGCAGGTTAATTGTTCCATAAGAATTGTCAGTAATAGAAATTTGGTCACCTTCTGGGAGATAACAATATGAATCAACAGAAGATACTGCACGGTTGTCGGTGGCAGTCCATTTTAATGAAAAAGTGTTTGGACCTGTTGGCTGATAGTTACCCACTGATGCACTAGGGGCTTGATTATCCACAGTCCAATTTGCAAGCCTTCTATATACGAACCCTCCTGAACCTTTATCTTTATCTGAGGATATTGATGTCCCGTTTTGGGTTGAGATTACTGTAGAATAAACACCATAATTAACACTAGCCATTGAATTTTCGATTCTTACTACGAAATAAACATCTATCGTATTGGCATCTATCAATTCTACGTGAGTACTTACTACCTGATTCAATCCCAATAAGGTTGAGGTACCCAAAGTATTCTTAAGATCCCCTGAAGTTGCCCCTCCGTTTTGATTCCCATTGTGTAGATATCCAAATACAGCATTGTCTGTCCCATTTAAATCAGCCACATAGCCAATATCATCATTTACAGTTGGTTCAATTGCTCCAGAGTCAACGAAAGTATTCGTTGTATCTCCATCCCATGCGAACAGTAATCTAACTTGATCAATATTTCCTCTACCAGAAGGATCTATAGCTCTTACCTTGAATGTAACTGGGTTATTTGTAGTATTTATATTTGTATCGGGACTATTATGCCTGCCTGATACGTTCCCGCTACCGGCACAAGTATAAGTTGAAGATTGAAATGTACCGGAAACTTGTGGAGGAATCTGGACCTTAAATCTTAAAATTTTATTATTCTGTGAGTTGTGTTGGTTGTTTGACGCTTCTACCGACCAACAATAATCGCCTGGGAGTAGCCCAGTCAAGTTTTGAACGCTTTCAGAATTATCTTGTTTGTACTCTCTCCATCCACCGTATTCTGGTGTACCCCCTACTGTGTACCAACCACCTCCTTGAGAACAATCTGACGACTTCTTGAGCCATAATCGAGTGAATCCCCAATTTGGACAGCCCTGACCCCAGTCTGCAGGATATCCCCAATCAAGTTTAACCGTGCCGTTATAACTAATTGCATCATTATTTGGAGAATATAAAGGAGGTGCACTAGGTTGTTTAGGAATGCAACAACTACAGCTTTGAGATAGAGTACTGCCATTGCATTGATTAGTAGCGGTTTGGAACCCACTCTTAGAGTCACCAGGAGCAACACAAGTTTCACTACATGCCCC
>CAYGMI010000002.1:27205-38986 GCA_964351125.1 uncultured Candidatus Saccharibacteria bacterium
AAGGAGTACAGGAATTAGTTAGACAACAACCACTATCAACCATAGTGGTTGTTCCACCTCTAAAACATCTCACACCTACGTTCGGGACGTTTTGCTCATAGAATCCGTTGTCACAAGGACCACAATTAGCTGGGCAAACATTGGCATATACCTTCGATGGCATAAATATTGCCAGTCCGACGAAGAGACTAGCTAAGCCTATTGGCTTTACAAATATTTTTAGTTTATCGAACATGTTAGTTATTCTTTTAACTGTACTTACAGCTTATATTTCTAAGAGTATCTTTAAATGAGACTTCTCTAGGAAAAAAGTCATATTGAAGTGCGATTACAACCGTTTCGCAATTAGCAGGAGGTTGCAATGCATCCCCCGTATGTATCCATGTATCCATGGGATTAGGTTCATCATATAAACTCAATGGAATAAAATCTGAAATTGGAAGTGCTTGCAAGCTGTTAAGATCAAAATCATAGATTGTTCCATCTATAAATATACTATCTGTATTCCCGTTAGACTGAATATATATTCTGTCAGATTCAAATTCGTATTCTACTGCAATAGTTTGTGCAGGATAGGTAAGATTCAGTTGAGTTGTTCGCTTGGAATCAACTATAAGATAGGCGCCAATCAAAATGAATATTATTGAGATAAAAAAGGTGAGTACTTTCGAGATCATATGAAATAAACGTAATCAATAGATTCGAATACCTGATCTACATTCAAACTCCCCCTCACAAATACCTCGATAAGATTTTGCTCACTGATTCTTTCACCAAACGTAAAGCTATCAGTAGTCTCCAGTTCACCTGTTGAATCATTAAATATCAGAAACCGAGTACTTTCTGTTAATAGGTTTGGGTCAATCGTTAGTTCTTTTGTACTGTACTCAGATCCACTTGGAAGTATTGACTCATCCGGATTGAGAATCTGATGCTCAATCTGTAATGCTACTCCTCCATCTCCGATGTCTGAACCATCATCAAAAATGTATCCCGTAACCTTTCCGCCAAAGACAACTCTATAGCCCAAGCCTTTTAGAAGACCACTTCCTGGCTCTATCCAATAGTCTGTGTAGCTTGAGGAGGGCAATGTTTCTTGCTTATTCCAGGCAACAAAGCTGGCAACCATAAAAATAGTCGAAGCTATAACTAGAATTCCTAGAAAGTACCTCATGATAATGTAACAAACTACATTATTCTACAGGTGTTGAACTTAAAGGTGAAGAAATTATTATTTAGATTCTGTACTCTCAGCTTCTTCGACTACTTCCGCCTCTTCAGTCTTTTCAGCTTTTGGAGCATCTTCTGCTGCAGCTTCGTTGTACTCAATCTGTTCAGAAAGAGTCTCATCGTCTGGTTGTGCAAGATCTGCATGCTCTATAACAGGAGCTGGCTGTCCTGGTTTTACTTTTAGAGCTAATTTACCAACGCGGTCACGTAGATAGTAAAGTTTTGCGCGTCTAGCGCTTCCGTGTTTATCAACAGTAATTCCCTCAATATTTGGAGAATATAGTGGAAAGTTCTTCTCTACTCCTACACCATAGCTAATTTTTCGAACAACAAACATTTTGCGAGTTCCTGATCCTTTTATCGAAATCACCAATCCGCTAAATTTCTGAATTCTTTGCTTCTCTCCCTCTCTAATAATCGTAGAAACAGTGACAGTGTCACCTACCTTAAAGTTTGGAAGGTCTGTCCTTATATGCTTATTCTCTATTTTTTGGATTAACTGTGTGTTCATACGTTTGCGATTAAGATAATAACATAGTTTTGGCTGTTATTGCTCGAAATATCAGGATTTTAATTATCTAAATCCATATTTTGTGAAAGCAATTTGATTTCCTGTAGTTGTTGTCTAATTTCTCTCAGCGCAATTTCTACAGCTCTAAGCCTAGAGGCAACCTTATAATCTCTTGGATCTGAACCCAAAAAATAAGCGATTGGCTTCTTGAATAAATCTGCTAGCGCCAGAAGTTTGTCTACAGGCGGCATGATTCTACCTGATTCGTATCCACTAATGGTTTTATCGGATACTCCCAAAGAAACTCCAACCTGTAATTGAGATAGTCTAGACTCTTCTCTGGCTTGCTTAATTCGCTTACCAAGTTCAACTCCTACACTGCGAGTATTATTTGTGGCCATCTGCCTCTACTTAAAATGTATCGGTGGATTGTAGCAAAAATAGAGAACACGTAAAGCTAGAATTTATCAGAAACTAAAATTTAGAATTCTACGAACCCTCTGCTTCTAAGAAAATTAATAGCTTTTGCTCTCTCAGAGTAGTCTTCAATCTCTTTTACTGAGCGTATTCCATACTTCTTATCTAGTACTTCTTCAGATATTTCTTTCTCCTCTGGCATCGCTTCTGCAGCAGAAGCTTTCGCAATTTTGATCGGCACACCTTTACCGACAAGATCCGATACAATTTTATTTCTTCCGTACCTCCTCTGCCTTGCTCTCTCGGCCGCAAACCAATCTGCAAAATATTTATCTGTATTCCCTTTAGCACGCATCTTTTGCACTACCTCATCTGCAATTTGAACAGGGTCATCTTTGACTTTAGATTCATCTCTCTTTGATAGCATCTCCAACACCTTATCTCTAATCTCCCTTTCGCTTCTGGGCTTTTTATAGCACCAAGCTACGAGTTTACGAGTAATATATTCGACAGCATCTTTAGAAGACAACTCTTCTAGTTCGGCTTCTGTAACTTCTTTTCCTTTGAATATTCCGGATCTGATTACAGTATTTTTATCTAGACCCAAATAGAATTCTCCGTCTACAAATACATTAACTCTTTCTTTATCTCTCTTGGCCTGGGCCAGATTTGTGATAATCATTTACTACTAGCGTTATACGTGATAGGTTCATCTTACCATGGTTAACACAATAGAATGAAAAACCTTGTAGTCGATATTACGTTTTTGCAAGATCAGTATTACCGCAGAGGCATCGGCAGGTATGGTCGCGAAATAGTAAGTAGGATGGTCACAATTAAGTCACGTGAAATTTCTCTGCATCTAATTGGATTCGGTAATCTAGACTCGAACCTAGAAAAACTAGAACTCAATGAAGAGGTGAATTTCTCGGACCTTCACTTTTACTCTCTAGGAGATCCATTGCTATCTTCACCGATAGCGAATTTGAAGCTTTATTTGAGTAAGGTAAAACCATTGGTGAAAAGCATATCTCCAGATCTATACTTTGCTGCGCACTCAGATAGAATTATTCCAAGTGAAATCTGCCCGACTGTTACTACCATTCACGATTTAATTCCTTTAATGACGGGCAAGTACTCCCAGAAAAATATAGTGGTGAATTATATTAAAGGATACTACTACAGATTCGCGCTAAATAAAGCTTTGGATAGTAGAATAATATTCACAATTTCTGAATACTCCAAGAACGATCTTATTGGCCAAGGCGTCCCTGCAGAAAAAATTGTAGTAGCACCCTTGGGAGTATCTTCGGTATTCTCTAGTAATAGACTTAATAAAAGTATATTAGCTGAGCTTAAGCTCACACCCGAAAGCTACTTATTATACGATTCTGGTCATGAGCCGAATAAGAACTCACTAAAATTGCTGGATCTTATTAAGCGATTAAGTGATCTAGGATTCAAAACTAACCTGATAGTAACAGGTGGGGATTTTTATAAGTCCATTTCTAAACCTATTAAAGCGAAAACTCAGCGTGGTAAGTACTTTATTAATTATGCCGACAAACTTGGTATAAAGGATCAAATTACTGCCAGCGGAACAGCCTCCGAAGTAGATATGGCAGTTCTATTCCAGAACTCCCTAGCCTACGTTAATTTCTCTAAGTATGAAGGATTTGGACTGGGAATTTTACAAGCTATGGCTGCCAAAACACCTGCAATAATATCTAACAGCACTACATATCCTGAAGTTGCTGGAGGCGCAGCAATGCTGATTGATCCTGAGAAACTACAGAACTATATGCCTCAGATTTTGGAACTTCTGACTAATAAGGAACAAAGACAGGCGCTGATCGCCAAAGGCGATCAGCGCGTCAAGCTATTCAACTGGGATCGTTGCTTCGAAATAACCTGGAAGGGCCTAATGTCTAAGATTTAAGTTGCTATACTAATCCATGAACATTGTTTACGTTGTAGCAAAATTTCATCCATACAAGGGTGGCTCAGAGATGTACATTCAGCAGTTGGCAATGCGGGCAGCAGAAGACGGCCACAATGTCACCATTCTCACCACAGACGCATCTCCTACAGACAAGAAATTAAAGCCGTCAGGCGAGTTTGAGGGGATGAAGTTGATCAGAACAAAACGGTTTAACAGCCACCTAACGCTTGGCTTCTATCCTGGAATGCTGGTGCACCTGCTCAAACTAGATGCAGACATAGTTCACACAGGTAATGGAGCTGGGTATTTGTGGCAAAATTTCTGCATATTCTGCAAAAAACTAGCAAGCCGTAAAACAAAATTCATCACTTCTCCGCATGATCCATTTTTAGTGACACTAGATTCGGCGGAGGGAGCAAAGAAGATTATTGGCACAATCGGAAAGATAGTACTTTTTCCTTACCTAAAAATAGTTTGGCCATGGATGTGGGATATAGTCACCCAAGATACTTACAAGCAGACCAAATGGTTAACCAGAGATTACAACGTCAGCCAGGATAAGATCAGAACAGTTGCCATTGGCTTAGAGCGATCAGCAATAGAATCAACTAAACCTCCTCAGGAACCTCCAATCGGAATTACCTATGTTGGTAGAATATCTTGGTATAAAGGTATCCACAAAGTCCTTTATGCCTTGAAGGAATTAGAACACGAAGATGTGAATTTCGAATTTATAGTTATGGGTAAGGTCTACGACGAAGAAATCCTAGACTTAGCTGAAGAGCTAAAACTAGATAACGTCAGATTCGTTATCAACCCCACAGACAAAGAGAGGGATAGAATCCTTCTAGAAGAGTCAGAAATCAATATACTACCAAGCATGCAGGAAGCTACTGGAATAGCGCTACTAGAAGGAATGGCCAAAGGTAACGCAATAATTACTACTTACAGCAATGAAGCTGCAGATATACTAATAGAGCCTGGAATCAATGGGTATATCTATGAGTTTGATAACACCTTGGACCTTGCTGACATTCTTAAAACTCTCGGCGAGGACGAAGGCCTGCGTCAAAACATGATCAAACTGAATATGGCCAAAGTTCACCAATTTACGTGGGAGACTATTTATCCAGAATACAAACAAGTTTTGACTGAATTAAACAATGGACCAAGAACTACAAACGATTAAACCAAAACCTAATATATTTACTTCTAGAGAATTGCTTCTGAGCATTGTAATTACTGTTGTAGTGGTAGCTGTTGGATATTTTGCTCTCAACCCTCTGGCTAGTATAAATCAGATTAATTCAGACCAAATCAAGGCTGAAGTAGAAGTACTGGCAGCAGGTCTGGATAACTATGCATCCCAGTCGGAACAGCCTATCCCCACTTACGAAAATGGAAAACCTCTCCCTACTGTAACAACCGATACACTTTTCGAAGAAGGTGTTGATGTT
This sequence comes from uncultured Candidatus Saccharibacteria bacterium, assembly GCA_964351125.1. GTDB lineage: Bacteria > Patescibacteriota > Dojkabacteria > J137 > JAEUSD01 > CAYGMI01. Next base: position 32,763 of record CAYGMI010000002.1, read on the forward strand.
ACTCTAATTGATAACTTCGAGGGGGAATATATTACCAAGTTCCCAGAGAATTCAACTGGAACTGACTATCGAATCGGAGTATTATCTGGTGGAACCATAATAATTGGAGCCATGCTCCCAAACACCGAAATTTTTTCAAAGCTTATAGAATAGATGCCATACACAACAAAGCCCAATAAGGTTGTAATCATTGGTGGAGGGATTGCCGGCCTTACAACTGCACATGAACTAATAGAACGAGGATTCGAGGTTACTGTATACGAACGAGGTAAAATTCCTGGAGGGAAGTCTCGCAGTATGTACGTTCCAGGAAGTGGTAAAGAAGGCAGGGCAAACTTACCCGCTGAACACGGATTTAGATTTTTCCCGGGATTCTATCGTCACGTCATAGATTCCATGAAAAGAATCCCATTCGGTGATAATCCGAATGGAGTTTATGACAACCTAATTGGACTGAAGGAAACAGAATCTACACGAAAAGACGGCCCTCCGGTGACTGTTCCAATTAGTTTCCCAAATAATCCGCTAGAACTTCCCAAATTCATTATGGGAGCTTGGAGGTTTAGAGAAATGGGACTCGATGCGGTAGAAGCAGAAATGTTTGTCAAAAAGATCTGGCAAATATGGACATCATCCAAATTAAGAGACTTTGGAGAATACGAAAGTATTTCTTGGTGGGACTACATCGAGGCAGATGGCAAATCTGAAAAGTTCAAAAACTACCTAGCAAAAGGTATGACTACACAGTTAGTCGCTAGCAAGCCAAAGCTGGCTAGTACTAGAAGTGTTGCGGGAATAGGTTTTAAGCTAGTATTCGACTCGTTGCAACCAGGAGGATCTGCAGATAGGGTATTAAACGGCCCTTCAGCAGAAGTATGGATTCAGCCTTGGGTAGATCATATAAGAGACTTAGGCGTTAACTACAAGCTAGAACACGAGGCAATCGAAATAGTCTGCAAAAATGCTGAGATAAAAAGCATAAAAGTCAGAGATATTCGCAAGAATAGGGAGTTTACCGAAGAAGCAGACTACTACGTGATTGCAACTCCCGTAGAGAAAACCGTCAAACTTCTTACTCCAGAGATTTTGGCTGCAGATCCACATCTGCAATACCTCTTTCCTCTAACTCAAATGACCGAATGGATGAATGGAATTATGTTCTACCTAAATACTATCCCTGAGGTAGTTAGAGGACATGTGTCTTATCTCGATTCTGCTTGGGCTCTAACATCTGTGAATCAACAGCAATTATGGGACGACTACAACCTCAAAGACTACGGAGACGGAAAAGTTAGAGATATTCTTTCTGTTGTAATCTCGAATTGGAGCGAGCCTGGTGAGCTATATGGTAAATCAGCAATGGAATCTACTCCAGAAGAAATAAAAGAAGAGGTCTGGCATCAAATCAAAACTGGACTGAACTCAGGTGAGAAAGAGATCATCTCAGACGATATGCTTGAATCCTGGTACCTAGATCCAGATATAGTTAATTCCGAAGACAATCCACATAAGAATACTAACCTTGAACCACTTCTAGTGAATCTAGTTGATAGCTGGAGGCTGCGGCCAAATTCCAAAACAAAAGTAAAAAATATGTATTTGGCCGCTGATTACGTGCGCACTAATACTGATGTAGCTACAATGGAATCAGCAAATGAGGCGGGACGAAGAGCAGCAAACCACATAATCGACGCCTCTGGAATTTCTGCTAAAAAAGCATCTATTTGGGATTGGGAAAGACCTTGGTATTTTCAGCCTTTTACTTGGTATGACGCTTGGAGATTTAAAAGAGGTCTGAGCTGGAAAGCAGCACCGTCAGTAGTTACAGTCACTTTCAGAGTTCTACAAGCAATAGACAAACTTTTCTTTCCAAACTAGCACTCCCTCTGGTAGACTGATAATCAGTGACCGAAGAAATCTCAAGCAAGTACAAAAGACGAAGATACTTCGTCAGTCTAATAGCTCTTGTTTCGCTAGTTATGTTCATAATCAGCAATTCTTTTGTCGCTTTATTACTCCGAGAATCTACCTATCAATCAGATTCTGTTTCAGAGCAACAAATTCAGCGCGAAGAGCTTACCCAACTTACAATTCCTATAGAAGTAAATGTAGTTTCTGGTACTGATCGCACAGACACAACCAGAGATAGGTTTGAAGTCGAGCAAATCATGCAGCAATCAGGCCAAATATGGTCACAGGCAGGAATAAGCTTAGATTACGAAATCGTCGAAACTCAGCTCAGCCCAGAAGCATCAGACTCTGTAGATAACGGACATTTTACTGCGCTAATAGAGGAATATGGCTTCAAGCAAGATAAACTGCAGCTATTTTTTGTCAGAGAACTTAATGGCATCTACGGTATCGCGATTCCTGGCGGAATCGCTCTAGTCTCCGACATCATTCCACAAGGAAGTTTTCGCACTACTGCCCATGAAATAGGACATCTATTAGGTTTACCTCATACGCCAGAAAGCAGAACGAAGTTACTCTACCCAGGAGCCACAGGAATTGAACTTTCCGACACCGAAATTAACATAGCCCGAAATACAATCATTCTGTTCTACAATAATTAATATATAGCAGATATATGATAAAATTAGGGGTAACTTGAAATATATTGTAAAACCATACTCCAAAGGTGAGACATGAAAAAAGTAACTCAAACTGTTGTAGACGATGTAACACAAGCATTCGCTCGTAATGCGATTATCGCTCCAGGAAAAACAGACGTGAATGACTGGCGACCGATTGATTCATATCGATGGGTTGCTGTAGGTGGCCTTAATCCTATTCAAGTTGGTCGGATATCGGATCTGGCAAGCACATCCAAAATCTTAATTGATTACGTGATTGCCAAATTAGCCGAGAAGCATGGTTCAACCAAACTTGCAGTAACACCGGAACTGTTGGCAGAATTATACGGCAGAACGCCGGAAGAATATGCAAAGCAATACGGTGATCAGTTTATGCCCCAGGGCGAAGATGCAAAGACAGAGATTGTCGACCATTTTGCTGGTAAGACTGTCGAGGTCGGTGTAGTAGAACTGAGGCGCCAAATGCTAGTTATATCCAGCAACGAGGCAACTCGAATTCTAAAGAACTGGGTGTCTTCCCTGCTTGGCGGGCACGAGGGACTACAGCAAGAAGTCAGTAAAATCACTCCGACAGTGACCCTTTCGATAACCGAAAATGGCTACCACTGGGTTCAAGGAAACCCCAACAGCGGTGACTTAAGTGATATTGCGCGTTTCTTACATGAAGTAGCTTCACAAGATTTCCCAACAGAATGGGAAGTCGATTGGCTAAATTCGCTTGATCACCAATTCAAATCCGTGGACTTTAAGTTCTGCCTAACTCATAGTCCGCTAGGTACGAAACTAATCTCAGAGGGGTATACGATCCGCGAAAAAACCGGGTTCAACCCCATATGTTATTGGCAAAAGTCTTTAGCGACTTTAGAAAGGCTACCCTTTCATATGCAGATGTGTACTATCGTTCAAATCGTACCTCCTACAGGACTATTGCATGATATCGTAACTTTTGCCCTAGCTATACGGGTAGAGGTATCTCAACCTGATAAATGGCGCGGATACGATTGGATGCCAGAAGGAGTGTTATTTCCCGATGAAACCGATCCAGAATATGCTGATTATCTTGAGGAAGTGCAAAAGGTGATTAATATCCAGTTCCGAGACAAGATGGAACAAATCTGGGAGGAGTCACAGAAGGAGTAATAGCAGTATAAGAATTTCAAGTAGGAGGTGCTAGAGATGGTGCCTCCTTTACTTTGTAAAAATATTTTAGACAATAACCACGGAAAGTATTAAAATTAGGGATATTATTAAACATTTATGGAAGATAATTCAAAGATTGAATCAACGCCTGCAGACCAGGCAAAAACTAATGCAATTTTAGCTTGGGTTTTTGCCCCATTTACAAGCTATGCCTGGAAAGACGACTCTAATGAGCTAGTAAAATCACACGCTAGGGAATCTTTCTACATAGGTGTAGCAGAGCTTGCAGTATTTGTTGTATTCACAATACTACAATCAATAATCAATTCTATATTCTTCAGTACATTTAACTATGGATTGTTTGGAATTGGTGCAATAATTAGCTTATTCTTCTCTATCGCTTGGTTAGGAGTAACTGCGTTCTTGGTAGTACCTCGAATCTTGGGAATAGTTGCCGCAAACAATGGCAAAGAGTACAGACTGCCGGTTGTGAGTAATCTGGTTAAGAAGTATATAAAGCTGTAATCGAAAAGAAACTTAATACACCACGGTTAGGATACTTTCTTTCTCGTGGTGTTTTTCTTTCTATGAGGAAACATTGTTTAAAATGATTCGAAAAACCAATACGGGAGCTGGTTAAACGGTGATTAAGCATATCTATGGGAACGAAAAAAGGTCCCGCTTATAATTGCGAAACCTTTTATTTATTCTTGCCACTAGATTTTAAAGAATCCTAGCAACCAGTCTAGCGGACCCCGTTTACGAGTCTGCCGGTTTGAACCCTGTGATAGCGGCATGGGAACATCTGCACTACCATCTCTAGAAATTGGCACCTTAATTTCTAAGGCGATTTCTAAAAGTAGATACAAACCCTCTGCTATCTGGAGGCTTTGCATTGGATCACTTGCCAATCTTGGTAGCATTGCTACCACCAACTTTTGGCAAAAGCTTTCGCTGGCGATCTTTTTGCGCAGCCAAAGCAGAGTATACGGATTATCCAGCTCCTTGACCACCGACTTTCGTGTGAATTCTCGAACATAGATTTCTAGTTCACTCAAAAGCATGGCCATAAATTTGGTTGCGTAATCTTCACCAAAATCTACACTTGCACGTTCCCAGAACATGGGAATACCTTTAACTACGTACCCTCTCTCAGCAACTATAATACTTGCAAAAGGTTCTTCGGTGATATCGTCTCCACCGTGTGCCTCTTGCTTGGGCAAATTTCCAGATCCTATGAAATAGGTTTTGACTGGCATTTGCAAATGAGAATGGTTCAACAATTTCTCGCGGTCAATGTATGTTGACCCGCAGTAATCGCATATCCACTTACCGGAATGTACTAGCGAAATGCTGCTTCCGCCGCAACTTAAACAAGAGACTTGTTCCATGTCTGACTCCAATTTCTGTTTTGAATTTACCTCTAATTATATCATGTATAGTAGGTATATTATGAATTACTTACTTATTCTAGATTCCTATAAAATATGAAAAATGTGTAGTTTTCTTTGGGAAATTTGATTTATGAAGAATACGGGAGCTGGTTGACTGAGTTCGAACATTTCTTGAAGAACTTAGACAGCCGAAAGCAACCTGTTTTTAGTTATATTGCAGAATAATATTGATTCGTTCATAATATCTCATATGAAAAAATACATAATTATTGGACTCATACTATTCTTGCTCAGCGCATCGATAGTTGGATTCATTTTATTGAACCAACCTAAAAGTAAAACGATACAGGAATTGTCTTTGGATTTTCGTACAGAAGCGGACATAATAAATAAGTCACGGGCTGAGTGTGATCAAGCATCTAAAAGAGAAAACTACATCAATGAGGCAGTAACTTCCCAGGCTTCAATTGAATCCGCCAGACAAGAATTAGTAAGAAGTCTCAATGAAGAAAAAGATTGTTATTCTATGGCATTTAGTGCCTACGAGGAGCTATTCTCTAATTTTAACGCAAACCTAAAAAAGACCGAATGCATAGAATCTGAGTGCATTGAGTTAAAAAAATACACTGAATCCAATCTCACAACTTCAAGATCACTAATAAATACATTACCTGCTTACTATGAAGATTGGAAATCTACTATCTATTGCATACTAGACAACATACAGCAGCAAGAAGTATGTGTAGCTTCTCAGGAGATAGTCGATGAGTACATCCAACTATCTGAGGATTGGAACGACAATTCTCTTAAGATCAGAGACATAACGAAATCACTTTCACTGTAGAAATATTATTTAATTAGTTGCCCAAATACAAACTTAAGATAGTAAGAATTGGACATTAAACACACGCAGCAAAATAAAAATAATAATTGGGTTTACGCTCTACTTGCAATATTGGCAATAGGAGTAATCATTTGGGACATTACAAGATACCGAGAAGCATCAGACTACTTGAAAGCCTGTACTTACGTTAGTGCTTCCACCGGAACAGGGATAGAGGGCTGTGAGAAAGTAGCAAAACTATATAGAGAAGAG
>CAYGMI010000003.1:0-16219 GCA_964351125.1 uncultured Candidatus Saccharibacteria bacterium
ATCGTCGATGTGAGCAACATAGCAGTATCTTAAATAGTCTACAGTTTCGAAATTTTGATAGTATTCCGCAAGTTTCTCTTGAATGATCACGGTGTATCCTGTCTCTTCTTTTGTCTCTCTGATGGCTGCAGCTTCTGTACTTTCAATTTTTATCTTGCCTACTGGTTGGTTGATGACCAGTTTTCCGTTACGGCGCTCAATTACGAAAAGATACTCCCTCTCTTGAGCCGTGTTCAATCTATAGACAATTGTTCCAGATGCAAATTTGAGTTTTCTTTCGGTCGAGTTTTCATGAGAGGGCAGAAATAACTCTGACTCTTCGTATTCGGTTATGAGTTCTATCTTCTGATTCATAATTTGACTTGGGCTAATTCTCGCACGCTGTGTCATAAAATAGAAAAAGGGTAAGCGCTGAGTCTTACCCTTAGATTATTGCTACCAGAAAGTGAATCTTTCTGGCTACCTGCCCATGCCAGGTTTTTGTAAGATGAAGTGTTGCTGCATAAGGGGCACACCTCAAATAGTTGAAAGCCATTTTGACTATAAAAGAATCAACTCCTCTTCTATAGCGGTCCTCCACCTTCATCTCCTATGAGTAGGTACTGCCTCAAATCCGGTTTCATTGGACGAATACTAGTGAGCAAGATGATCCTTAGATCTCTTGGGCGTATACTCAAAAGTATTCAACATTTAAGTTTCTAAATGCACCTATTTAAGTATATATCAGATATATCTAAAAGTCAAGACCCGCAGTGAGTTAACACTGCGGGTCGGATATTGAAACCTCTATATTCAGCTGAGGTTTTGAAGGTTGACCATATCGGCGAATAGCATGCTATTCGCCAGTACATGGTTCCATGAACCTGTTTCGATTAGTTCTCCATTCTCGAGAACTACCAACTGGTGAGCGCTACGAATTGTTGCCAACCGGTGAGCAATAATCACTACAGTGATGTCACTTGGCAAGTTGTCGATTGCATCTTGAACTTCACGTTCTGTCTTGGGATCAAGTGAAGAAGTGGCTTCGTCCAGTACCAGTAGGTCAGGTCTACGAAGTAATGCGCGCGCAATTGCCACACGTTGTTGTTGCCCACCAGACAATGTGCGACCTCTTTCCCCAATTTTTGTGTCGAGAAAGTCAGGCCAAGACTGTACTGTTTCGAGCAAAGAAGCTCCTTGGAGCGCGTCTATAAGTTCTGCATCAGAATAGTTTGCTCCAAGGCAAAGATTCATTCTGAGCGTATCGTTATAGATATCTATCGCCGTACCTTGTGGCACAAGCGCTACTCTCGCAAAGAACTTTTCAGGATCAACATCAAAGATGGAAACACCATTAACTAGAATATCGCCAGAGCTGGGTCTACGCATACCTAATAGTAGCGAAGCCAATGTAGTTTTTCCTGCACCGCTTGGTCCGACTAGCCCTATCTGCTGGCCAGCTTTAATCTTGAAGTTAACATCTTGCAGATGCCCATTGTCGCGTTCTTCGATCTTCGAAGATTCTTCTTCGTCGAAGATGAGTCCGATTTGAGGATACGTAAAGCACACATTTATTAGCTCAAAACTGATTGCTCCGGCAGGGATCTCGATAGGATTTTTAGGACAAATAATCGCTGGCTCTAGACTCATGATTTCGTCAAGCTTAATCAGTGACTCTGATTCGTGCACGAAAGTGTACAAAAACCTTGTGATTCCCCACATCCCGATGAACATGGTTTCTACAACTGTGTTGAGTAGCACTAGAGTTGGGAGATCGATTATGCCGTTAATCAACATAACTAACGAAAATCCAAGTGACGCTCTACGTCCATATAGAAGGACTAGATCTCTTTGTAGTCCAATACCCTTTACTGCATAGCTAAAATCAACCATTCCTACTTTATGCCATGCTGCAAAATTCTTCTCGAGCATTTTGCTAAAGTTACCTAGAGCACTATTGGTCAAGAGCGTGGTATGTGTATCGATCATCCAGTCACGGACTTCATCGGTAGCTTCGTTGCGGTCTAAGCGTCTTCTTCTTGCAGGTGTTTGTTTGCGCATCATTACATAATTGAGGCGCACGAACACGGCGAGTGTGTAGACGATTAAGACTAGCAGTACAGCTCCCCATTGATTCGGGATGTAGTAGATGATCAAAGCTAAACTAACAAAAATTTGAAACGAATGCGTGATTACGTTCCATCCTGCCTGTTGAATGAGTCCAGCAAGGGTATAGATCTTGTTGATTCTGGACTTAATAATCGATGCTGGTACCGAACTGTAGAAATCAACTCCCAAGGTTGAGAGCTTATCCATAGTCTGAATAACCAGCCTTCTCGTGAGTGTGTACTCTAATTTATCGATAATCTGCCAATGAAAAGCAATATCGATCCAAAGTTGGAAAAGGTCAATGCCAATAATTACAATGACTAGTAACCCAATCTGGTTAAACTGCTGATTCTCGATTACGCGAATGATTTCTGAGAACCCAATACGAGCTCCCATAGTCACAATCTCCATAACCAAGGCTAAGAAAAGATAGAGAGGGAATAAATCCCGGTTCTCCTTTAGATATCGCCACATGATTTTCACTGGCTTATCTAGGCTAGAAGTACGATGGTACCATTTTGACTTGTATGCTTTCACTTCAAAACTCCTTTTTTGTTTTGAATATTGAGGATTTCAATGATCGAACGTTACGCTATTGCGATTACGTCCGATAAATCACCGAACAGAAGATACAGATTGGAATTTAGGGTTGGGGTACTTGCCTCTGAATCTCCTGTCGGAGACTCATCGGAAGCAACTGTTTATGCAGGCGCTAAGCGTCGAGATCTCCGCAGATGGTATTGAGTTCTGGCCATATTGCCTTTAGGCAGACGTGCAGAACCCACACCACTAGCTTGAATAGGTGCGATTATGTTGGGCTGTATTTGTTGTCGTTTGGATTTATAGTTATCCATAAATGGTTTTTGATAGTTCTTGGGCAGAAGTTAATATAGCAGTTATATTGCAATGTCACAAGCATAAAATGCTATTTTACTCACATAAGTAAAGCATTATTCATAGAAATTGACTGGGTATAGAATCTTGCTATAATCGGCCACATTATTCTGAAAGTATGGTTCAAACAGCAATTGAGGCTCCAGATACTTTAAGTTCATCTTCTAATGGTGCGGCCGAATACGAGTTTTCCCTAGAAACAAATAGCAATGAAGGTTCTTCAGATTCAAGCTGGGTGGAAGTAGGGAAGCGAAATATTAAGATTGTTGTCCCAAACGTAGAAAAAATAAGACCAATCACACTGCATGCAACCTCTTACTACTTGGTAAACATAGGCAATTCTAAATCAGTACTCATCGAAGACTTATGGAGGATGACGGTTGTAAGTAGAGGGGCCAAGCTGGTTGAATTCGTATTCCCAAACAATGACCAAATCGAGCCATCTACTGTAAAACAGAAAATGATGCGCGAGATCTCGGCAGATTTGCTCTCAGAATTTACACCAGCTGAACAGTTCGGCAATCCAGTAGAGCATTTTTTAAGAGATGCAAACTTTGGAGAAAAATTCGCAGAGTTGACTCGTCTACTAGAGGCGGCAAAAGAGTCTGAGCGTCCACATTTAATCAAGATGTTCATTAGGGAGGCGATTGGACAGCTGAATCGTGCTGTGTCGACGTACACACATCTTGCAAATCCTAAGCAAGTAGCGAAGTTCAAGAAAGAGCTGATGGATGGTTGGGCAGAGATAACCAGACCGTATAGTCGGGAGCTTGTGTTGAGGATGGCAGAGATTATGAAGTTTGAGAACGTTGGATTTGCTGCATGGGCTGGCCCACAAGGTACGGGGAAAGGTACTAATATAAAGGCTATGTCTTTGGTTTCTAAGTCACTAGCGCAGGCCAATTTAGGACAAGTTGAGGTTCCTGAGTGGTTAGCAAACTTTACTGGTAATTACACTGGTCAAAGTTCAGAGATTATTACTGGTACTGGCGGCATATTTAATCAGCCAGAAGAATTATATGCAGAGCTATTCAGTGGACTAAATCATCTTTCAGGAGAACTAGTAAGAGGTGGAGAACTTGTCGAAGATGAATTTGTATGTGTATTCACCGAATTAATGATTGCGTTAAGGTTTGCTGAGGGGTCAAATAGAATTCAATTTGATCTATGGCCAAGAACTGCTGTTCAGGAGCTGCACTTTAACGAGCTGGCAGAAGCACTAGAGAATAGGGGTGTAAAAGTAGGTAAAGAGATATTAGATCTAAGACTTCTAACTCCAGCACAAATAGAAACTATTAAGTCTGATAAGCAAAGGTATGCAGAGGCTTCGGGGATTCTAGGTTCGATTCTCAAGAAATCTATTAAGACCGCAGAATTTAGGCAGAGACTACATCAAGAGTCAGGAATAGAGATGCTCGATGATGATCAACAGATCAGAATTGAGTTCTTGATGGATCTGTACGATAAAGACATGAGTGCAGTTCAATACGCCTTCGAATCTGCAAAGTCGGATCCGAAACTGATTGGGTTCGAAGACTGTACAGAGGTGTTACTAGGAGAGTTGCAAGAATCCTTTAGCAGAATGCGTAGCAGATACGCCAAGACAATAGATGCAGGTAGACGACCTAGAGGAGACGAAGTTCCTGATTCAGGTCTGAATAGAGTTGGATCATACGCAAGAGACACTGGTCCATTTATGCTCACATCTCCGCAGGCGGATTTCGTTTCTAGTTTACAGGAGCCCGAAGATGTAATTAGAGATATTATTACCAAGCTTCTCCCAAATATTCAGGTTGAGGATGAGTTTATGAGTGTATTCCTAGAGCGCGCAGGAGAGATTGCTAATCAATTGGTGTACCATCCGGAAGTTTCGGAGGAAACACTTATAGATACTACTAGATTGGCCTTTGAACTTTTACTTAATAATCTTTCGAAGGAATCATAGTGATAAACTAAATTCATATTAGTAAAAGAAGATGCAATCAGCAAAAGAAACTTATTTAGAAGAGTTGTTTGAATTACTTAGAATTCCTAGTATATCTGCACTTACAGAGAATAAATCAGATGTAATGGAGGCCGCAGATTGGGTGGCAAATTATGCAGGGCAACTTGGATTCAAGACAGAGATGCTTTATGCAGAAGGGACTTCTGAACAAGACAATCATCCTGTAGTTTACGCAGAACGTATTGATGACCATGCCAACCCAACGGTACTAATTTACGGACATTACGACGTGCAACCTGTCGATCCTATTGATCAATGGAAATCTGATCCCTTTGAGCCAATTGTCAAAGGGGGAAATATCTATGCTCGGGGTTCGACAGACGACAAAGGACAAATGTTTACACACTTGGCTGCACTAAAACACCTAAGTGAAGAATGGGGAGAGACATGGCCTTTAAATGTAAAACTTGCAATTGAAGGGCAAGAAGAGATGGGGGGAGAGAATATCGAAGCATTGCTTTCGGAAATGCCAGATAAATTTGCAGCAGACGTGGCTGTGGTCTCTGACACTGGGTTTATTGCAGAAGATAAGCCAACACTTGAGTACGGACTAAAAGGTATTGCATATATGCAGATCGATGTACGTTTAGCTGATGCTGACATGCACTCAGGCCTATATGGAGGTGGGGTTATGAATCCAGCAAATGCTCTTACTCAGATATTGGCTCAGCTGCAAGATCCAACGACGGGTAAGGTTTTAATCCCTGGATTTTATGATGATGTTGTAGACATTGACGATCAAGAAAGAGTTAATTTGGCCAAGATCCCTTTTGATAAAGAGTCGTTCTTAGCTGAAGCTGCCGGTGCCTACGATACTTGGAGCGAAGAAGGTTACACGACTATCGAACATACTGCTGCTAGACCAACTTTAGATATAAACGGTATCTGGGCAGGATTTCAGGGAGAAGGTGCAAAGACGATCATTCCTGCAGATGCCCATGCGAAAGTGAGTATGCGTCTTGTAGCAAATCAAGATCCTAAAAAAATTGGGGAGCTCTTTGGAGATTTTGTTCATAGTATTGCTCCTGAACAAGTAGTGGTTTCTACCCAGTTTATCCATGCAGGAGATGGGGTACTGATTGATGTTAACTCAGAATATATGAGGAAAGCGCAGGCAGCGCTAGAGAGAACTTTTGGGGGTGAGGTGATCTTTTCTAGAAGTGGTGGCTCAATTCCTGTAGTGGCTCAGATATATAAACAGCTAGAAATGGATGTAATCTTGATGGGATACGGTCTACCAGACGATGGACTGCATAGTCCAAACGAAAAGATGGGCTTGCAGCAGTTCTATAAAGGTATAGACTGTAATATAGAGTTTTATAAATCCCTAATTACTTCTTAAGTAAGCAGAATGCAAAATCTAGTAGATTTCTTAAAATCACAAAAAATATTAGTTCTAGCTACTCATACTCAAGATCCTACTCCGCATCCTTGGATAGCAAATGTGTATTATGTTTTCGATGAGGAGCCAGTTTTTTATATGTTTGGCGAGGCTGGAGTTAAATGGACTCTAGATATTCAAGAGAATCCTCAGGTTGCCTTTTCGGTAGCCTGGTCTAACCCTGAGAATGCATCAGATCGTAAGGGTATCCAAGCAGTTGGCGAGGCGCACAAATCGGAAGAAGAAGTGCACCTAGATAGGGCTATTGATTTATACTCTCAGGTATTCCCATTAGAAGGATCGGCTTTCAAACAGAAAGTCGTTTCTGGCGAAAGCGGTTTATTCATAGTCAGACCAAAATACATAAAATACTGGGATGACTCCGCAAAGGAGAAAATAAATAGCTACCAGTTCTAGAGTGGTGATATAATCAAGCACCAGTCAACTATACTGAAAGGAGCTGGAGCATGGGATACAAACCTCCACATGCAGCAAGTCAATCGCCGCCGCAGAGTCATATAGAAATCCACGAAGATATATGGTTGAACGGCGGAACTGACCTCGTAGAGGAAAAACAAGAGGAGAGTGGTTCAGATGACCAATTTCCTGAGATTCCTCAGTGGCCACAAAAATGGTCAGATGGACAGGGTGGAGACTTCGCCTAGTTGCTCGAAAGGGCAGGACGCGAGTACAATGTGCTCGCGTTTTTTTAGGTTTTAGAGAATATGAAAGTATCAATTCAAGGCTACAAAGGATCTTTCCACCATCAAGTGGCTTCAGAGCTTTGGGGTGATGGTGTGCAGTTGTGCGAAAGAGGTGGCTTCCCAGAGGTTTTTGCAGATGTAGCAAAAGATGATGTCGACTATGGCATTGCAGCAATCGAAAACTCTATCGCTGGTGCCATCTTAGAAAATTACGACAGGGTTAGAGATAGCGGACTTAACGTAGTGGGTGAATACTACTTGCGAATAGTACACAATCTAATCGTATATCCAGGAGTAAAAATAGATGAAATTGCCGAGGTATGGTCACACCCAATGGCGATTAAGCAATGTAAGGAATTTTTAGACTCCAAACCACTTATGTCTCAGCGCGAAGTAGACGATACTGCTGGAGTCGTAGATGAAATTATGCAGCATGAGCTTAAGAATATTGCGGCTATCGCCGGGAAGCAAGCTGCAGAGTTCTACGGAGCAGAGATTGTTCAGCCTGCGATTGAGACTGATCCTAACAATTACACCAGATTCTTAATACTTTCGAATGCCACACAAGTAATATCACAGTATCCAACCAGTGGAGAGCTAAAGACCTCACTATATATAGAAACTGAGCATCAGGCTGGAGCTTTACTTAGAGTTCTAAATGTCTTCGAGACCTTTAAGTACAGTATGACGATGTTGGTTTCTAGGCCAATAATAGGCAAGGCATGGCATTATGGGTTTTATATTGATTTCCTTCACTCAGACTCTGACAGTCTAGAACCATTCATTTCTGTGCTCGAAAAGCACACTACAGAGATCAAAAAGCTAGGTACGTACTATGTTTTTAATCGTAAACAATAAACTTATTGTATTTCCGATATATAGCTGTTAGAATTTTTGCAGTGAATTCTAACCATCAGCAACAAAAACCTAGTTTGGTATTGATACAGCAGCAAAATATTGTTGTAGAAGTTGTTGTGGCTATGTTCCTCTTTTGTGTAGCTCTCATTATTTGGGCTAATTAAGGGAGGGTAGTATTCATCTAACTTATTTTTGAATTTATTTCCTCCCAACACAGGGGGGATTTTTGTTTTTGATGTTAATAAAGTACTATGCAAGCGATAGCAGAGCAGGCTCAAACTTCAAAAGGGCCATCTAATTTAGGGCGGGTGTATACTCGCATATACCATCATGAAATTCATGGTAGAGGTAACCGTAGTAATAATAATCCATGGGGAGGAGAGGTAATTAAGAATGCAATGCTGCAAGCTGGGTTAAATACTAGAGCAGAGTTAAGTAACCTGGTAGAGCTACCATCTAATGAGCTTCATCTTGAGGTGATGAGAAGGATTATAGATCACCCTTTGACTAGATTGCAGTTGAGTGTAGCTGCAGAGATGCACCCAGAATCAGAAGATAGATTAAAAGAGTTTCAGACTAGACTAGTAGAGGGCGAGCTTATTCCTTTCTTCTATGGTACAAGTGGGACGGAATATAACGGTAAAGAAATAGTACAACTGATGTCAATGGTAAGAACATATCGCGAACTGCCTGTTGCAGGAGTCTACTTTATCGACCCCAATAGTCATCCGCTACTTGGTAATGTTGAGGCTGTTGCAGATCAGCTAGCATGGATGTTAGGTGGAGATAGATATGCAATGTTTAGAGAACTAGAGCAGATGTATTTGTCTGGGGCGACAGAGACAGAGAATCTGACCTTTACTGGAGATATGATTCCTGCGCCAGACGCTAACTCAGTTATGCAATTCTGTATTAACTTGAGCATAAGCCTTCGAACTACGGAGTTGATGATGCGAGCTGCTTCTGAACTAAAGAGTCTAGAAGGGGCAACACTTTCTGACTGGATGATATTGGTGCAAGGAATTATGTGTCTAGACTTAGAGTTGGAGACGGATGATGATGAGTTTAATCCATTCCTAAACGTTTCGTGGAATATTATCGAGGATGTATGCATAGAGCTGTTAGAACAAAGATTCGGCATTGAACCTGGTTCGATGACACTAGTAAATTATATTCAGTTCTTCGATGAGTATTACCCTTTAGATTCTGGAGCGATTAGGATTTGGAATACTCCCGATTGGCAGGGCGGTGAGCTGAATATATACGTAAAAAAGGAGGAGAGTGGTGATTTCTATCTACTACTGGGTTCGGGTGAAGAGGAAGTGGCTAGGGTTCAAATACATATCAGCTCAGGTAGTGTATTTGCGGAAACTGCAGAAGGAAATAGCTATGGTATCGATCACTTACTGTATAACGCTCAGATACCTGTTGGAGAAATAAAAGGTAATCATGGAGGTAAGGGATACTATGCAATCTTGATGTTCTTAGCTTCTCAAGGGTTGAAGCATGGGTTTTTTCTTGACGACTATGAAGCTCCAGACGCATACGAGCCGCTAGTTCAGAAGACGTTGGAAGGAGACCTGGGAACAATGATTCCTTTACCTGCAGGCCGAACTTGGTTGGTTCCTGGCCGTCAACATTACGTTAACGAGAATGGCATGGATCCTGATTCTACTCTGGGAAGTGCTGAGGCAACATGGCTAATGTATGAAAATGGTTCAGCTCAATTAATGCGTCAGTTCACTGATCCAGCGTTGCAGCCTCAACCAGGAGAAACCAGAGCTATCTTTCATGATGATAGGAGTCGGAGTGGAGTAGGTGCAGATAGCGTAAGCGTCTCCAATCTAGGTATAAGTGAGTTTGGAGTTCAAGTAGAATTAGGGCGTGATACGTCTGCTAAACCTGTACAAACTATATACTCTACACCTTTGTTGGAGGTGATGCAGAGTATTGAAGGTGTCGTTAACCCTGATCACAGTGAGCATCCAGTATTTCCAGAGCTATACTTGCTAGCAAATTCATTACTGCTTTCTACTATGCTTGGACAAGACCTGTACCGCAGACATTTTGGCGAGGTTGAGGCAAAGAATGTAGAGTTGGAGGAAGTGTGTGCAGGGTTGGTTTCGGCAATAGCAGATAAGGCTGGGATTTCAGTTCCATTTGTAGCGGAAACTACCAATATGTCCGTCTATGCCGAGTTTGTAAGTAAGGCGGAGAGTTATTTGTACAAATCTTTCGATCAGTTTAATCAGTCAGAAAGAAGAATGATTAATGAAGCGATTAAGTTAGGCTTGCATAGGCTAGCCTTAACCCCAATCAAAGATTACTACGCCGAACAGATTGTCCACCTGAGGGAGATAGGAGAAGAAGGGGAGAGGATTTTGTTGGCTAATACGATTAGTCAAATAGAAATTGATTTTATGACTACGGTTTGGGCCGATGAAGAGTTCTCTCATAAAAAACGTGGTAAATTTCTTAAGAAAAAAGCACAACAACTGGGTGGTGGAGAACCTAGTATTGGAATAGATCTGAACAGGATAGAAGCTATTCAAAAACTTTACTCATACTGCTATGTTGCGATATCAACTGGCCGTTTTCACGAGACATAAACATTTATTATCAATAAAACTATGTATGAATTATTAGAAAAACTAACCTATGCTCATGCAGTAGCAGGAGATTCGGAAGAGAAACGCAGCTTCATTCTTGAGCAACTAGATAAACTTGGTGTGCAGCATAAGGTTGATGGCTACGGTTCGGTAATTGTTGGAGACGATAAAAACGGAAATAAACTTATCATAGCTGCACATATGGATGAGGTGGGATTTCAGATAGTAGATATTCACGAAGATGGCACATTATCCGTGTTGCCGATTGGATGGATCTTTCCTAATAGACTTGACCACACAGGCGTGTATGTCAGGGGAGATAAAGGACTTGTTTATGGTGCAATTTTTCATAAAGCAGTACTCAAAACTGAAAATGTGGAGACTTTCTCACAGATGTTTCTAGATCTAGGTGTGGAATCTCGTGCTGAGGTTGAGAAGCTTGGGGTGAAGGTTGGGCAAACAGGTACTTTTAAAAAGGATTACTTCGAAACAGATAGTACTATTATGGCTAGCAGTGTAGATAATAATGTTTCTATATTTGTTTTACTTGAACTGATCAAGAAAGATCCTAGTTTTCTAGATCACACTTTAGTTGTATTTCATACTGACGAAGAAATGCAAGATCATTCTGCCAACAGCATTGGTAATAAGTATCACTACGATTACGCTGTTATTATGGACTATTGTCCTATCCATCAAGAACAGGATGCAGAAGATAGATTACCCGTTAATGATGGACCAATTTTAATGTATCGAGGCGGAGCGCATATTCTGCACGAAGACGTACGCAAAAAGGTTGATAATCTTGGCTTTGCCAAAGGTTTTATTTCGGATAAAACCTTGCCAAGTTTGGAACCCCAGAACTTTCAGAACAATGGAATGACAAAGGCGTTGAACTATGTAATCCCAGCTAGGGGGTACCACGGGCAGTTGTACTCAATTAAGAAGAAGAATATAGAAGCATTCTCAAAAGGTATGTTGAAGATTAAAGAAGCACTGTTAAAGTAGGGCTAATTGCAGGCGGGCCGTACGGCCCGCCTTAATATGCCTAGACTTTCAGCGCTAAAGTCGCTAAAATCACCTCGCTGTTGATCTATATATTAGATCAAACCCCCAATACAGAGCTAATTAAATTTTGTAATACATAAAAAAATGGCTGGTAAGACTGACTATAGTACGGTCAAGGATCTAAACTTGTACCGAAACATCGGAATAATCGCACACGTAGATGCAGGAAAAACTACAACTACAGAACGTATCTTGTTCTTCACAGGTAAGAAACACAAAACAGGTGAAGTACACGAAGGTGCAGCAGAAATGGATTTCATGGATCAAGAAAGAGCTCGTGGAATTACAATTCAGTCTGCAGCTACAACAACTTTCTGGACTCTAAATGATAAGGTTCACCGAATCAATATTATTGACACTCCAGGTCACGTTGACTTTACCGCAGAGGTGGAGCGTTCACTGCGTGTTCTAGACGGTGCAGTTGTGGTGTTCGATGGAAAGATGGGAGTAGAACCACAGTCAGGAAAAGTATGGTTCCAGGCAGAAAAGTATCGCGTGCCTCGCATGTGTTACATCAATAAGCTCGACAATATCGGTGCCGACTTCTATAAGTCGTACGAGTCAATCACAGATCACTTGAGTGACAAGGCTGTTCCAATTCAGCTTCCTCTTGGAGTTGAGAACGAATTCAACGGAGTAATCGACTTGGTGGCGATGAAGGGAAGAATTCATCATGATGATGAAGGAAAGGTTATCGACGAAGTTGAGATTCCAGAACAGTTTGTTGCTAAGGCAAATGAGTACAGAGAGAAGTTGCTAGAGGCAGTTGCAGACTTCGACGATGTGGTAGCAGAGAAGTTCCTAGGTGGCGAAGAAATCGCTCCAAAAGAACTAGAAGAAGCAATCCGAAAAGCAGTTCTAGCAAACGAGTTGTTCCCAGTACTTGCCGGATCATCTCTTAAGAATAAGGGTGTACAGGCATTGCTTGATAATGTTTGTCGATATCTACCTTCCCCATTCGACAAAAAGTTTGGATATGACAATCCAGAAACAGGAGAAGAAGAGGTCTATGTTGGAGAGGTTCCTGGAGTTGATCCTAAAACTGATAAAGTTATTACTAAGAAGCTTGAATCTGATGAGAGTTTCTCAGGATTGGTGTTTAAGTTAGCGAACGATCCACATGTAGGAAACCTTTCATTCTTCAGGGTGTATTCTGGAACACTAGAAGCAGGTTCATACGTATACAATCCATCAACAAAAACTAAAGAACGTGTTGGACGTATTGTGATGATGCATGCAAACGACAGAGAAGAGGTTCCTGTAGTTCACGCCGGAGATATTGCAGCGATCGTTGGGCTAAAGAATACTCAGACTGGTAATACACTGTGTGATGAGGGTAATCAGATTCTTCTAGAATCTATCGACTTCCCAGAACCTGTTGTGTCATTTGCTATCGAGCCTAAGACTAAATCAGATCAAGAGAAGATGAGCGAAATTCTAGGAAAACTGGCATCAGAAGATCCAACTTTCAGAGTAAAAACCGATGAGGAGACTGGTCAGACGATTATCTCTGGAATGGGTGAGCTTCATCTAGAAATCAAGATGACTCAATTAAGAGACGATTTCGGAATCGATGTGAACATTGGAGCTCCTCAGGTTGCTTACCGTGAGACTGTTACTGCTTCGGCAGAACACAGAGAGTTATTGAAGAAGCAAACTGGTGGCGCCGGTCAATATGCTGACATCAGTATGGTTATTGAGCCACAGGAACGTGGAGTAGGTTACGAGTTTTCTGATGAGATTCGTGGAGGATCTATTCCAAGAGAATACATCCCTTCAATTGATAAAGGATTCCAAGACGCTCTAAAATCTGGTCCACTAGGTGGATTCCCAGTAGTAGACGTAAAGATGAGAATCACTGATGGTAGCTATCACGACGTTGACTCAAATACAGACACATTCAAGACAGCTGCAATTCATGGTCTTAAGAACGCTATGAAGAAAGCTAAGCCTGTACTACTTGAACCTATCATGAAGGTTGTAGTTAATGCTCCAGACGAGCATGTAGGATCTGTAACAGGATATCTATCAAGCAGACGTGGAATTCCAAAAGGAATGGTTCAGCGTGGTAAGTCAAAAGAGATCTTGGCAGAGGCTCCACTAGGAGAAATGTTCGGACTTGTAACTAACCTTAGAAACCTAACTAGCGGAACAGCTAGCGCAAATATGGAATTCAGCCATTACGCAGAAGTTCCAGGTGGAATTACAAGGCAGATTGTTGGTGATTCAGCTACTGAATAGTACTAATACCAAATACTCAAGACGCCCCGCTGACGCGGGGCTTCTTAGTGTTTAGTGGAACTACAGGATATATAGTCAAGAAATATGGTATAATTATAGGGTACATTCATAAGTCGTGGAGAAAAAGAAAATGGTCTTTAACATTCTAGTGGTAGTTGGTCTATTAGCCCTGGCATGGGCGTTTTTTGACCACCGGTTTAAGGCGAATTCGCGCCTAAGGGACTTAGAGTCAGAGGCATAAGAACAGAAGAAATTAAGAAAAAGTGACGATGCAGGAAACCGTCTGTGGACAATCGAAATGCAACTAAAGAAGTTGGTTGCGGCAATGATCACCCTACAGTATGGTCCTGATGTTGCCAACGATGTCGAGCAACAAGACCCGATGAATTTAGTCGAGAAGCTCTCTTTGGAGCAGTTGGTAAGTTTAGCTACAGCTTTGCGTATTCTGGGGCATGCTGGTTTATTCTCTGCCTATGAACGCACTGAAGGCTTGTATGCTGTGCTTGCACAGTATCCGATGTCCAACTTGGTAAACTCTCTCTTGCAAGGGCATCTCTCAAACTTGTCGAGAGAACTGCTCTTGAAGTACGTCCCTGCCGATGATGCTCAGAAAACCCGAAAGGCAATTGAAGACTGTCTGCAAGTAAAAGAGCCGAGTATTGAGAGGTTGGTTCTAGCCTATAAAGAAGTCCAAGACGATAGAGTTCAGTTCGGGCTTATTTCGCGGTTGAGTCAATCAACAGGCATAGACATGAACACAGTGCAGAACATCTTTGCATGGTGGAGTACGGACACGCTCGAACCAATGATTGCCGCATATATGGAACCAAAAACTCCACTAATACGCGACATTATCTTCGAACTGTTCGCAGAACATGAACACTTAAAGGTGTTCTTTAGAGCCGTGAACACCGATGACTTTTCGGAATTTGTCCAGTTGGCTGAGAAAGATGAGAAACTGCAAGAAGTTCTGGCAGACATCTTCGGCTCAGACGTTGGCGAGATAGAACGACTCTTTACCAAGGTTGTCCGCTCTGAGTTGTTCAGTTTCGAGCGTTTTCAGAAGACGGATTCTCCGTATGACGACATCGCCTTCAAGGCAATTCTCGCTTGGAGGGACTCAAACCATAGAAAGCTGAGTTCATAAATCACTAGAAGTACAAATCGATCCCGTCTAAATCAAGGCGGGATTTTGCTATGTGTTAATGGTAATATGATTGTAGTTAACAATTTGATATGACAGTAATAGTTGCCGGCAGTGCCGGATACAAAGGCTCACAAGTAGCCAAGAGATTGCTTCAGTTGGGGCGGAAAGTAATTGGAATTGATTCATATATAGAAAAGGATCAAATAGATGTCTCGAAAGAAAGAACATCTGAACTTGAAGGCTTTGAAGGCTTCAAATTCTATGAATTAGACGTTGTAGAAGATTCAACTCTAGAAAACATCAAGAAAGATTATAAAAAAGTAGACTACATTATTAACTTCGCTTCTGAGGGCGGGCATCTAGAAAGCCTAAATAACCCTAAAGAGTATATCCGCAATAATGTGCTTTCTACAATAAATTTACTTGAACTTGCCAAGCACTACAAGGTCCGTAAGTTCATTCAGGGTAGCGCTGCGAGTGTTTATGGCTCAACAAAGAAGATCCCATTTATAGAGAATCACTACTACACTTCTCCTGTAAATCCTTATGGAGCAAGTAAATTAGCATCTGAAAGTATGTGTGAAGTATATTCTCACAACTATGATATTCCGGTGATTATTTTTAGGTTTTTCTCTGTATATGGCCCAGGTATGCCAAGTAAGAACGCCATCCCGAGGTTTATTAAAGAATCAAAGGAAGGGAAAATTCACTCTGTTCATAAAGACGTCTCTCGAGACTATGTATACATTTCTGACATTGTAGATGCTGTGGTCGAATCACTTAGTAAGCGACTCACTTATCAAGTTATAAATATATCTAGCGGCAAAGCAACTACTGCCAAGGATTTAATAGATGTAATAAATGGGGTGAGTGGACTAAACCCCCAGATTGAGTTCTCTAAACCAACCAAGGGAGACATGGAGGTATCTGTCGGTGATAACTCGAAAGCAAAGAAAATGTTGGGCTTTGTTCCTAAAGTCGATCTTGAGTCTGGCATTAGTCTTACTTGGGATTCCCTAAGATAGATAGCTAAATTTGCGGCACTTTTGGGCTGGCAAAAATGCTATAGCCATGATATAATGGTGTATTAACCCATCATACCGATGGAATGAAGGAGCAGTAAGTGAACATTTTAAAAGAAAAGCTGTATTTAGCTTTGTTATTAGTGGCTTTTAGAGGGCAAGTTGGATCATTTTATGATTCGATCATTACCTCAATAAAAGC
>CAYGMI010000003.1:16229-22328 GCA_964351125.1 uncultured Candidatus Saccharibacteria bacterium
AGAACAAAGGCTAGATTGTTAATATCTTTCTATCCAGAATATCTGGTACCTACCAAAATATTCTGGATGTTGGCTAACTCTTTAGTGAATAATGCAGACAGCTACCCCGAAGTATCAGGTGAGACATTAAGACTCTTTGTGGCGACGGTGCGCGATAACTGCGCAATGGAGAAACATCGTGCCTATATGAGCCCTAATACCTATAGAATGTTGGTTGACAGGGCTGCTGAGTTCGAACCCCTAGAGGGAGAACTCTACCTGCGATATGGTAAACGTCTTAACACTCAGTTTGGACACTGGATGAAGGAATACTCAGGTATCTGGATTCGTTCCGAATGGGTCGATTCTAAGATCTCTCAAGGTTATGCCGAGAAAGATCTAGAAGGCGTTTTTCACCTGGATATTAATTGTCGCCGAGAAAACCAATTGCAGTACCAGGAACGTCTGCTGAGGACGTTCGAGAATTGGCTTGCTGAAAATTTAAAATAAAGCATACAGCTTATCCTTGAGGGGCACATACTAGTGTCCCTTTTTTTACTTTGAATATGCAGTTAACATAAAGGGTGTATTAAATTTGCTTCAAATATAGAGTAGTGATATAATCAGTCGTGCGATGATGCACATAATGTTGGTTGCACGGGAAGAGTTCGAATGGGTGGGTCTAGCGACCGCCAGCTATTTCCAGCTTACACGTAGAGAGCGTGGGCTTTGGCTGAAACCCTTGAATATCAGCTATAGTTAAAAACTATACTCCGTAACGGAGATCATTTATATATGGTCGCCGATTTTGTCTTATGCAACTCTCAAAAAGAAACTGTCATCAAATCCTGCCACATATAGGGCCCACTCGTGTCTACTCATTAAATCTCCTGCAACTTGAATTAGTCTCTCGGGAGTAAATGCTTCGGCTTGTGTAGCAGTATGTAGTTCTCTATGATCAGGAATCTCTGCTTCCGAAGTCTTGCCTAATAGCCATACTCTGTCGGTCACCAGCCCCATCAGTAACTGATTCCCGCTCATAAACGAGTAAAGATCTTGTCTCGAGAAGAAGGTATAGATCTTATGATCTATTCCACTAATTTGATTGAGTGGATGGGAATGAAAATGGCAGAGAAATCCATAGAGATATTTATTATCGTCGATTCTATCGTTTCTTCTTTTTATGTTTTCTCTTCCCACATAGCTTTTGGTGATTATAGTTTTCCCATCAAGTTTGAACTCGTCTTTTAAAGTTTCTGTTCGGCTATCTAGTTTTGTTTCGACGTTCAGTATCCTCGATTTACTGCTTACCTTTTCGTAGTCTAATGAGCTCGTGGGAGTAGTGTAATATAGTTCCCCATCGATATATATTGTCTGCATTTCGTATTCCCATCCAGTAGAGCCCTGATGTTCTTCACTAAACTTTTCTGAACCTTTATCAGTAAAATCTCGTAATTGATGAATCTTTTGCCAAAACACATTTGAAGCTCCAAATCCTAATAATCCTCCAGAACTCTTTGTAGGAACGTTTATTCTATCTGGCCACCTACGTCTTGGCAGCGGAGAATGGTTATTTGAAATTAGTGTCTGGGCGAGTTCAGTGAGCTTCATCCATACATATTAGGGTATTTTGACAATAATGCAATCGCTCGCTATTATTACAAGCGTACTTAACTATTTTACTTAACACGCTACTGTGTTAAAATTTCGCGCTCACAAGGGCATGAAGGTTGTTCCATATAACATTAATTAGCCAATTATTTATTATTTACCTAAAGTATGGCCGATACATATCAGCGTACAAAGCCACACGTTAATGTAGGTACACTAGGTCATATCGACCATGGTAAGACCACACTAACTGCTGCTTTGGTTGCGTATTCACAAAGAAAAGGGTGGACTCAGGGCGGAAAGTCGTATGAGGACATCGCAAAGGGCGGAATCGCTCGAGCAGGTTCTAACAAAATCGTTACAGTGGCTTCTAGCCATGTGGAGTATGAGTCTGATAACAGACATTATGCACACATCGATTGTCCAGGACACAAAGATTATATTAAGAACATGATTACCGGTGCTGCTCAGATGGACGGAGCAATCCTAGTTGTTTCTGCAGCAGACGGTCCTATGCCTCAAACTAGAGAGCACGTTCTACTTGCTAAGCAAGTGGGAGTTGAGCACTTAGTAGTGTTCATCAATAGATTCGATCCAAACATGGATATGGATTTACTTGAGCTTATTCAAGAAGAGGTTAAAGAGATTCTAGACAAATACGGATATGACTCTTCAAAGGTTCCATTCGTAGTTGGTAGCGCTCTTGATGGTGCAACTGGTGAGAACAAGGGTGACGAAGAAATTCAGGCTCTTCTTGATGCTCTAGACGAGCATATTCCAGAACCAGAGAGAGAGATCGACAAACCATTCCTAATGGCTGTAGAAGACGTATTCTCAATTGAGGGACGTGGAACAGTTGCAACAGGAAGAATCGAGCGTGGAATTGTTAAAGTTGGAGAGGATGTTGAACAGCTTGGTTTGATGGAAGGTACTAAGAAACTGACTGTAACTGGTGTTGAGATGTTTAATAAATCTCTTGACCAAGGACAGGCTGGTGATAATGTTGGAATTCTAATCCGTGGTATTAAGCGTGATGAGATTCAGCGTGGTCAAGTTTTGGCAAAGCCAGGATCAATTAAGACTCACACTGAATTCGAAGCAGAAGTTTACATCTTGTCACAAGACGAAGGTGGACGACATACTGGTTTCGGTTCTAACTACAAGCCACAGTTCTACATCATGACAGCTGACGTAACAGGAGAGATCGAACTAAAAGACGGTGTTGTTCTTGTAAACCCAGGAGATGATGTTGTTCTAACTGTAAAACTTGCTAAGGAAGCAGCTATCGAAGAGCAAATGCGATTCGCTATCCGCGAAGGTGGTAAGACAGTGGGAGCAGGAGTTGTAACTAAGATTGTGAAATAATCTAGTTAACTCAGAGTAACTAAGAAACACCCCCTTACGGGGGTGTTTCTGTTGGGTATCTAATTGTTATGATAAGATTTCGGGTTATTATGCAATCATAAGATGCTTAACTCTAGTAACTTTGATGCTAAGGATGCGACCGAGGTAGTTGCAGTATACAGAAATCCGCAAGAATACTCGGTATGGGAAGATGATTACCACGATAGAGCTATGTTGGCTTGGTTGTTAGACTGGTTTGATAGTGGGCTAATAGAATTAACTGAGAATAGAGATAGCTCTTTCGCCGCTAAAGTCCTTCAAAAACATTTAGAAAGAGTGATATCAAGTATTCAAGTAAGGATGGATAACTTGTCGGCTAAACATCAGTCTGGTCTAATAATAGACCCTAATATACCTGACTACTTATTGGAGAAGCTGCAACATTTGGTTAAAGAGGATCCTGTAATAAAACATGACTTGAGATCTGCATTGCTGTGTATGCGTAGATTTAATGAAGCGATGTCAGCAGATTCTATGAACTTTGAGGGGGCTTTAGATATGTTGAGGCAGTTAGAATACAGTATAAGATTGATAGATACTGATGCTGGTGGAGTAAGACAGCAGCTTTACCAACAGATGGAAGATCTGGTTGCTGGTTGGTTGCCAATAGTTGCCAGGCAACTTAAGTCTGGAGGGCAAGATTCTCGAGGACAGTTATACTTGTTTATGAGAAATGTAGTGAGTGGGATTTATCGAGGACTTAAGCCTGGCAATGCTCCCAGGCTTGAGACATATATTTCGGAAATAATAGAATCCTGATTCACCTTTGCAGGTAAGGATTGTCGCCATTAGAAGATTTGGGGTGCTAATTAGCATTGTATATTGCTCTCGTATATATTATCCTATCATACGCAGACGTAAAAAGTTTTTGGCTTTTTTACTTGCCCGCTCGGGTATTAGTTAGTATAATCACCTCGTCTCTGTTAAGAATTACTTTATTTAAAGGCTCTTTCAAAGAGAGGCTTATGCAAAGAATTAGGGTTAAAATAAAAGGATATGATCACAAGGTGGTACAACGTGCTGCTAAGATGATCGTGGTGGCTGCTGAGAACTCCGGTTCGAAGACTGTTGGACCTGTTCCTCTTCCAAATAGAAACTGGAAGATGGCTGTTCATAGATCCCCTCATATCGACGCCAAATCTAAGGAGCACTTTATTATGGTGACTCACTCTAGACTGATCGATATCCTAGACCCCAACACAAAGACTATAGAAGACTTAACTCACCTACAGCTACCGGCTGGAGTTGGAATCGAAATTAAATAATCATCGATAAGGTCAAATACTACCTCTATAAGAGGTGAGTTTCCTTTATTACATTATGGTAATAGGGCAACTTGTATGCCTTATTTTTAATGACTTTATGAAAGCAATAGTAGGCAAAAAAATTGGAATGACTCAAGTGTTTACCGAGGACGGCAAAAAGCATGCTGTTACTGTTTTGGATGTATCGGATGTTGTCGTAAGTAAGCACTTGAAGAATCAGGATTCAATTACCCATGTCGAAATCGGAATGGGACGCCGCCGCAAGCCAACCAAGGCTGATCAAGGTAACTATAAGCAATTGAGTTATGTTCCTCAGTTTAAGGTGGTTCTAAAGGCAAAAGAAAATGACGAAGCTCCTGAAGTTGGCACAATTATAGGTGCCAATGTTTTTGAGATCGGCGAGAAGGTGGATGTGTCAGGTGTAACAAAGGGAAAAGGATTTCAAGGTGTGATGAAGCGCTGGGGATTTCATGGTGGACCAAAGACTCATGGAGGACCTACAGGTAAGATGAGAGCAGGTGGTTCTATCGGATCAGGTACTACACCAGGAAACGTTGTTAAGGGTAAGAAGATGCCTGGACATATGGGTAACGCAAATAAAACAATCCAGAATTTGAAAATTGTTCAGGTTGACGAAGAGAATTCACTAATTGCCGTTGCGGGAGCAATCCCAGGAGCAAATGGTTCTTATCTAGTAGTTACTAAAGCAATTAAGTCTAAACAATAATGAAATTATCAGTATTCACTCAAAACGGAAAGAAAGGAACTAAGACAGTAGAAGTGGAAGATACAGTTTTTGCTGCAAAGCCAAACTCTAAACTTCTTGCACAGTATATCTTTGTTTACCTTTCTAATCAGAGGGCTTCAATTGCTCATACAAAAGATAAGAGTGAAGTGAGTGGTGGTGGTAGGAAGCCATGGGCTCAAAAAGGTTCAGGTCGTGCAAGGCACGGTTCAAATAGATCGCCTATCTGGACTGGTGGTGGAGTTACTTTTGGACCTACAAATGCTAGAAACTGGAAGAAGAACATGAGTAAGAAAATGAAGGCTAGAGCAATAGCAGCAGCTTTTACTAAGTTGGCTAGTGACGAGAAGTTGAAGATTGTAGATGAGATTAAATTTGAAGAATCGCAATTAACAAAACAGGCAGCGAAGATGATGGAAGACTTTGGTAATCCTCGCAAGGTAACAATTGTGACCCCTGAGAAGAATTCTGAAGTAATTAAGGCTTTTTCTAACATTCCAAACGCAAAAGTTGTTATCATCAGCGAGTTGAATGCTTACGATGTAGCAAATGCTGGCGAGATGATCTTATTGCAGTATGCGCTTGAATATACAAAACACTGGAGTAAATAAATGTTGATAGTAAAACCAATCATAACTGAAAAATCAATCAAACTTGCAGAAGAGTCTGGTCAATATACTTTCCAAGTATTGGGCTCTGCTAACAAGACTGAGGCGGCAAAAGAGATAGAGCAGGTATTTGATGTAAAGGTAGGATCGGTAAGAGTGCACAATAGACTAGGTAAGAAGGTTAGATTCGGTGCAAATAGAAAGCCAGGAGTAAAACCAGACATAAAGATAATGATATTCAAACTAACTAAAGGAAATATAGACTTATTCAGAAGCTAACATGGCACTAAAGAAGTATAACGCTACAACACCAAGCAGAAGACATATGGCTAGAGTTGACCGCTCAGAGTTAACTAGCGAGCGTCCAGTAAAGAGTCTAGTGTCAGTTAGAAAGAAGAACGCAGGTCGTAATAGTACAGGAAAAATTACTGTTAGAAGAAAAGGTGGAGAAGTAAAAAGAAAATATAGAGAGATTGACTTCAATCGT
>CAYGMI010000003.1:22338-23304 GCA_964351125.1 uncultured Candidatus Saccharibacteria bacterium
CAATCGTGATAAACACAATATTCCAGCAGAAGTTGAGGCTCTAGAGTATGATCCAAACAGAACGGCTTTCTTGGCCCTTCTAAAATATGCTGATGGTGAGAGAAGATACATCATTGCTCCAGATGGAGTAAAAGTAGGCGATGAATTAATTAGTGGTGAAGAGGTGCCAATCGAAGTTGGTAATGCTATGCCACTAAATAAGATCCCTCAGGGTACTTATGTACATGCTATCGAAATGTTCCCTGGACAGGGTGCAAAGATGGGTAGAAGTGCAGGAGCATCTATTCAGGTGATGGGTGGTGATAAAGGTTATATTCAACTAAGACTACCTAGCGGAGAGATTCGTTTGGTCAAGGAGAACTGTTTTGCCACAATCGGCAATGCATCTAATCCTGATCATAAGAATGAGAAGCTAGGAAAAGCAGGAGTAGCCCGCCGTTTGGGTAAGAGACCAGCAGTTCGTGGAGTTGCTATGTCATACAAGCATCCTCATGGAGGTGGTCAGGGTAAGAGTGGTAGACACGGTACAGGTGGTCCAGCTAAGGACTTCTGGGGTAATAAAGTTGGAACTCGTACAAGAAAACATAGAAAAACAAGCAGTAAATACATCGTACGAAGAAGACCAAGTAAACATAAATTCAAGAAATACAAGACAGTTATTTAATCAAACAAACTTATGTCTAGATCAAAGAAAAAAGGACCATATGTAAACGCTAAGTTGGTAAAGAAGGTTGCTAAGGCGAAAGCTGAAGGAGCTAGAAAGCCAGTAAAGACTTGGGCGCGATCATCAACTATCACTCCTGATATGGTTGGTCTTACTTTCGAAGTTCACAATGGACGCTGGTTCACATCAGTATTCGTAAATGAATCAATGGTTGGACACAAGCTAGGAGAATTCTCTCCAACGCGTAAGTTTACAGGTCACAGTAAGAAAGGTAAGATTGCTCGCGCTATGGGTAGCGTAGG
>CAYGMI010000003.1:23314-36760 GCA_964351125.1 uncultured Candidatus Saccharibacteria bacterium
ACGGTAAATCATGAAAGAAGTTAAAGCAGTAGCAAAAAACGTAAGAGGTTCAGCAAGAAAGGCTAGAATTCCAGCAGCAGCTGTAAGAGGTATGCGCGCTGAGAAAGCTCTTGATGTTCTAAAGTATATGCCACGCAGGGCTGCTCATGATGTACGTAAGGTGGTAGCGAGTGCAGTTGCAAATGCTGTACATAACGAAGGCATGGAATCAGATAAATTGATAATTTCAAAGATTCACGTTGATGAAGCATTCACAATGAAACGCTATCGTCCAGAATCAAAAGGTAGAGTAAGAGCAATAATGAAGAGAAACAGTAATATCACAGTCTATGTAACAGACGGAGCAGCAGAAGAGTCTAAGACAAAAGAAGTGAAAGCTGAGAAGAAGTCTGAAGAAAAGAAAACCGAAAGTAAGAAAGTAGAATCTAAGAAAGCAGAACCTAAGAAGAAAACTAAACCAGCCGCAAAGAAAGCTGCTGCTAAAAAAGAAACTAAATCAACTAAATCTAAACCATCTAAGACAACCAAGAAGTAAGTATGGGTAATCGAACAAACCCAATCGCAATGCGAATTGGAATCAATAAAAACTGGAAATCAATTTGGTACAAGGCAAAGTCAGCATATGCAGACACAATGCTAGAAGATCAAAAGATTAGAGCGCTAATAGAGAAGGAGCTTCAGAATGCTGGAGTTGCTGATATTGTAATCAAACGTTCAATGACCAAGATTCAGGTTGATACAAGGGTGGCTCGTCCGGGTGTTGTTATTGGAAAAGGTGGAGAGGGCATCGAGCAATTAAAAGAGAAATTAAAAGAACTTACAGGAGCTGTAGTGGATGTTAAAGTTTTTGAAGTAAAGCGCCCTGAGATAGAAGCTAAGCTGGTTGGAGAGAATATTGCGTCACAGTGTGAGCGTAGAATTCATCCAAAGAGAGCTGCAGCAAGAGCAGTCGATAGTGCAAGGGATACTGGAATGATTAAAGGAATTATGGTTCAAGTGTCAGGAAGAATTCGTGGAGCAGAGATCGCTAGAACAGAAGTTGTGAAGTGGGGTAATGTACCGAAGCATACACTAAGAGCAGATATTGATTATGCCTTTGTAGAAGCGCAAGTTCCAGTTGCTGGTAAGCACGGAATTAAAGTGTGGATAAATAAAGGAGAAAAGAATAGTTACGAGATTTCAGACTAATGCAACCAAAGAAACGTAAACACACAAAGGAATTCCGTGGTAAAATGGCAGGCTTGGCATGGAGAGGAAGTAAAGTTACATTCGGAGAGTACGGGCTACAAGCGCTTGATAGAGGTTGGGTGACAGGAAGGCAGATTGAGTCAGCTAGAGTAACTGTCGCTAGAACTACTAAAAGAAAAGGTAAAGTATGGATCAAGTTGTTCCCTCATAAGCCTGTAACAAAGAAGAGTTCTGAAGTGACACGTGGAGGTGGTAAGGGTGCAGTGGATCACTACGTAGCAGTTGTAAAACCAGGAAGAGTATTACTTGAAGTTGGAGGACTACCAGAAGACGTAGCAAGAGAGAGTTTGAGATTGGCAGCGCAGAAGTTTCCAATGAAGACAAGAATAGTAAAGAAATAACATGGCAGACAAGAAAGAAACAACAAAAAAGACTGTAGAAAAAAAGAAGTCAATCAAGATTGACCCAGCTAAGGTAACTCCTGAAGTTTTGGTTCAGCTGAGAGCAGAACTAAAACAAGCACGAGTAGATCTAATGAGTGGAAAATCAAAAGATTTGACAGTAATTAGGAAGACTAAGAAGAATATTGCAAGAGCAATGACATTTCTAAATCAGAAGCAAGAAGAAACAAATGCAAAAACTAACTAGAACACTACAAGGTAAAGTAATGAAGATTAGTGGAGACAAGACAATTAGCGTAGAAATTGAGTCTAAACAAGCTCACCCTATCTATGGCAAAGTTGTAAGAACTCATACTAAATATCTTGCTCATACCAATGACTCTAGTAAGTTTGAGATAGGTCAGATAGTAACTATTGCGGAGACAAAGCCAATTTCAAAGAATAAAAGCTGGAAAGTAATAGATAAGCCTGAAGTAGAAACTAAATAACATGGTACAACAATTATCAAGACTAAAAGTAGCAGACAACACAGGAGCCAAAGAAATTATGGTTATCCAGGTGCAGGGTAGAAAAAAAGGTGGAGACTATATGCGCTTTGCTAGTATCGGAGACATTGTCTCAGCTTCTGTAAAGAAAGCTTTGCCAAACTCTGATGTTAAGAAAGGTGATGTTGTTCATGCAGTAGTAGTAAGAGTAAAAAAGGAAAAGCAGCGTAAAGATGGTTCAGCAATCAAGTTTGACGAGAACGCTGCAGTAATAATTAATAAAGCTAACTTAGAGCCAAAAGGTACTCGTATCTTTGGACCAGTAGCTCGCGAACTTCGCGAACGTGGATTCCAAAAGATTGTTTCATTGGCACCAGAAGTATTGTAATCATGAGAAAGATCAAGCAAGGAGACAAAGTAAAAGTAATGCGAGGAAAAGACGCAGGAAAGACTGGTGAAGTACTAAAGGTGGTAGAGAAGTTGAATAAACGAGGAAAGCCAGTAACAAGAGTTATTGTGCAGGGAGTTAACATTGTAAAAAAACACGAAAAGCCGAATCCTACATTGAATATTCAAGGTGGCATTATTGAGTTCGAGAAGGCAGTTGATATATCTAACATTATGTTACTTGATCCTAAGTCAGGAGAGCCAACTAGAGTAGGAATCGTGACTGATGAAAAAACTGGTAAGAAACAACGTGTAGCTAAGAAGTCAGGTGATATAATCGCATCGTAAAAACATGGCAGAAAACAAGAAAGTAAAAACTAAATACTACGAAGACATTCAGAAAGAACTACAGAAGGAATTAGGTCTAGACAATATTATGTCAGTGCCTGTGATTTCCAAGATCGTAGTGAACGCTGGAGTAGGAAAAGCTGCCAATGGTGACTCTTCTTACGTAGATGAGATGGTAGAGGACTTTAAAGTAATTACTGGTCAAAAGCCTGTAGTTACAGTAGCAAAGAAAGCTATATCGAACTTTAAACTTAGAGAAGGAATGAATGTTGGAGTAAAAGTAACTTTGAGGAAGGATCGTATGTGGGACTTTTATGACAGATTGGTAAACGTAGTGTTACCACGTGTTAGAGACTTTAGAGGAGTATCAGTAAAAGCATTCGACAAAAACGGAAACTATGCGTTAGGTATTGATGATCAGACAGTTTTCCCTGAAATTGACACTAGTAAAATGATAAAAATTAAACCATTGCAGGTAATTATCTGCACAACGGCTGAGACAGATGAGCAGGCAAAGCTACTCTTAGAGAAGCTTGGGATGCCATTTAAGAAGCCAAGAAAGCAACAAGAAACCAAATAATTGAACAATAGTATTATATAAACAGTAAGTAATCATGGCAGGAGCCGCACAAAAAGCGAACGCAAGAAAGAAGAATAAGCTAGCCGCAGAAGGCAGGCTTAGACACAGCACAAAGGCGTACAATAGATGCGCAATGTGTGGACGATCTCGAGGATACATCCGCAGATTCAAACTTTGCAGGATTTGTTTCAGAGAACAAGCAATGAATGGTTTGTTGCCAGGAGTTCGTAAATCAAGCTGGTAATTAGTTAAATAATATTAAATAGACTTATGTACGTAAACGATCCCATCGGGGACATGCTAACAAGAATAAGAAACGCTAATTTGCGAAAACGCGAAAGAGTAAGTATGCCTGCTTCAAAGAAGTTGGTAGCTATCGCGGAGATCCTAAAGCAAGAAAGTTTTATCGTGGACTATGTTGTTGCTGACACTGAACCTCAGAAAACATTGGATATTGAACTCAAATATGTAAATGGCGAGTCTGCAATTAGAGAGTTACGTAGAGTGTCAAAGCCTGGTATTCGAAGATACGTTGGATATCGCAAGATTCCACGAATTATGAGAGGCCTAGGAATTGCAATCTTGTCTACACCTCAAGGGTTCATGACAGGAAAAGAAGCAAAGAAAGTAAAAGTAGGAGGAGAATTTATCTGTACCATTAGCTAATCATGTCAAGAATAGGAAACGCAATAATCACAATTCCAGCTGGAGTAGAAGTAATCATCGAAAAAGGTGGTGAATTCGGCAATCAGAAAGTAACCGTAAAAGGTCCTAAGGGAGAGATGCAGCAGTCAATTAGACAGTTGATTACGGTTACAGAAGAAGATGGACAAGTAAAGCTAAGTCGTAAGAACGATCTTAAGCAAACAAAGTCTTACCACGGATTGTATCGTTCCTTAATTAATAATATGGTTACTGGTGTTTCAGAAGGATTTAAAAAGGAGTTAGAGATAGTTGGAATTGGATATAGGGCTGAACAACAGGGCGAGGTTGTGGTATTCTCTTTAGGTCTATCTCATAAGATTAATTACGAACCCCCAGCAGGGATTACAATTACAGTTACCGATCAAACTCAAGTAGTAGTAGAGGGAATTAGCAATCAGCTAGTTGGTGAAGTTGCTTCTAAGATTAGGAGCTTCAGAAAACCAGAACCTTATAAGGGTAAGGGAGTAAGATACAAAGATGAACAGGTAAGACGTAAATCAGTTAAGAAAGCTGCATAAACATGAAAGATAAACGAGCACTAAGAATAAGAAGAAAAAAGACAGTACGCCGAAAGGTAACAGGTACGGCAGAACGTCCTAGACTATCTGTGTATAGATCAAATAAGCACATCTATGCCCAATTGATCGATGATATTGCGGGAAAAAGTTTAGTAACAAGCAGTGATAAAGCAATTAAAAAAGGTACACCTGTTGAGCGTGCAATCGAGGTAGGAAAAGAAATCGCAACAAAGGCAAAGACAATGAAAATTAATCAAGTTGTATTTGATCGCAGTGGATACAAGTATCATGGAAGAGTTAAATCTCTTGCAGATGGTGCTAGAGAAGCTGGATTAGAGTTTTAATAGACAATATTCAAATGGCTGAAGATAGAAAAAACACTAAAACAAGTACTAAAGCTCCTGCTAAAGAGGTGGTTGCTAAACCAAGAATGAAGGCTGTTGTTGTAGAAGATAACAAGACTAAAGATTCTGGTGATACTTCTAATCAAGGTGGTCGCGGAGGAAGGGGCAGAAGACAGGGCAGAAGAAGAGAACGTGAAGAAGACGAGATGGATTCTCGTATTATCAAGGTTCGAAGAGTTAGTAGGATGTATAAGGGTGGTCGTCGTATGCGCTTGAGTGTGTTTGTAGTAGTAGGTGATCATAAGGGGCACGTTGGTGCAGCTGTAGGAAAAGGAGCGGACGTAGGAGAAGCACGTAAGAAGGCAATTGCAAAAGCTAAAAAGAACATGGTTAGCGTTCCGCTAAAGGGAAACACTATTCCACACACTGTAGAAAAGAAGCATAAAGCTAGTCAGGTACTGATTAAGCCAGCAGCTCCTGGTACAGGAATTGTGGCAGGTGCAACTGTCAAGGCAGTACTAGAGTTAGTAGGAGTAGAGGACGCGCTTACAAAAGTATTCAAAAGTAATAACCAGATTAACGTTGCTTATGCAGCAATAGCTGGACTAAGTACATTAAGAGCAACCAGACTATAAAATGATAGAAAACTTACCATCACCAAAAACTAAAAAGAAAATGGTCCGCAAGGGGAGAGGATATGGAAGCGGTAAAGGTGGACATACAGTAGGTAGAGGAACAAAGGGACAAAAGTCTCGATCGGGATATTCACGACCAAGACCAGGATTTGAGGGAGGACAGATGCCACTATCGAGAAGATTGCCTAAGCTTAGGGGATTCACTCGTGGATTCATTAAGTCTACTATCACTAAATTTCAACTACAGTTGAGTGAGGTTGCAGAGGCAGTAGAAGGAAACACTGTAGACGCTGTAACACTATTGGAGGCTGGTCTTATTAGGCCAGTAAGTAAAAAGATTACTGTAAAGATATTGTTCGATAAAGATATCGACAAGAAACTAACAGTAGAAGGAATTCAGGTTTCTAAGACTGCAAAAGCTGCAATCGAGAAGGCTGGAGGAGAAGTTAAGTAAGCAGATATTTCAGAGAAAGTTAGCTACTAAGTATGTTGGCAAAGGCCTATAACTCTATCGTAGAGATTGTTACCAATAAAGATATCCGCAATAAGCTGTTGTTCACAATAGCTATGATATTCGTATATCGTTTATTGGCAAATATTCCTCTACCTGGAATTGATATGGATGTATATCAACAGAACTTTGGAAGCGCATCAACTGCTGAATCATCTTACCTACTGACTATTTTTACTGGAGGGCAACTTGAAACACCAAGTATAGTAGGACTAGGAATTGGGGTATACATTACTGCAAGTATTATTATGCAGCTACTAACTTCGGTTATTCCTAAGTTAGAAGAACTTTCAAAAGAAGGCGCTCGAGGTACCCAAGCTATAGACCAATATACAAGATATTTAACAGTTCCACTTTCAGTTCTATATTCAGTGGGATACGTATTTTTACTATCTCAACAGAATCTAGGTTCTGATCCTAATAACCCAGTTACATTGATTCCTCTTCAAGAAGATGGAGGAGTATCTGTGCTAAAGGTAGTATTCATGACTATAGTATTAACTGCGGGATCACTTTTCTTGATGTGGCTAGCAGAGCTGGTTACAGAGAGAGGTATCGGAAACGGGGCGTCAATAATCCTAACAATAGGAATATTGTCTACATTACCGGCTTTAATCAATATTGACTTTGCAAACCTGCAGACTGGACTAACATTCCAGAGAATTCTGCAAGGAGAGCTAGAATTATTGTTAAGTCCGGCTATGTTGGCAATCTACTTCATTATACTCGGAGGTACTATTGTAGTAGCAGGTATTGTATTCGTACAAGAATCTACTAGAAAAATACCAATCCAGTATGCGAGGAGAATGCGAACAGGAGCTAGTGTGCAAGAATCAAGCTTGCCACTAAAGCTAAACCAGTCAGGAGTTTTGCCTATCATTTTTGCAGCATCATTCTTGACTACACCGCAGCTGATTTTGCCAGTGTTACAACAAATTGTGGCAGCAGATTCGGCAGTTGGTGAGTTTATTGCTTCTCTTACTGATAGTTTTCTATTCAGACAGGGAGCAAGCTCAACACTAGAATATAATCTAGTGTACTTTGCCTTGATAGTTGTATTTGCTCTGTTTTATGCATTCATTGCTCTAAAACCAGATCAAGTGGCAGAAGATCTACAGAAGTCAGGAGGATTTATTCCTGGTATAAGACCTGGAGATGCTACTGCTGAGTACATTACAAAAGTGATGCTAAGACTAACAATCGTAGGTGCCATTATATTGGCGTTGATAGCTTTAGTCCCAGTACTTGCAGGTGGAGTATTAACCTCGATTAGCCCAGATAATCAACAGTTTACGATATTCACAGGAATTGGAGGAACAAGCATTTTGATCATTGTAGGAGTAGTCCTAGAAACAATGCGCCAGATGCAGTCTCTAAAGGCAACTCAGAACTACGAGAGATTTGTTTAGTAATTGAAAACAAAGGATAATTAGGTTGTTAGTTCGCCTAAGTTTTGGTAAAATTGCCCTGCTCGCACAGACTTATGGCTAAAAAGCAATCTAAGAAAGACAATAACGAAACAAAGGTAAATGTAGAAGGAGTGATTAAAGCAGTGCTGCCTAATGCCGAGTATGAAGTTGAGATAGATGCAGGAGGAATAAAGCATACAATTATGGCTTACCCTGCAGGAAAAGTAAGAAGGTTCTATATAAAAATGGGCATTGGTGATCAGGTAATAATAGAAATGACACCGGAATATGAGATGGATAAAGGTAGAATTATTTGGAAGAGAGGTCGAAATGGAAGTATTCCAGACTTTATAAAATTAATGGATGTAGACTCATTAGACGAGCCTGAAGAATAGTAATAATATGAAAGTACAAGCAAGCGTAAAAAGAAGATGTCCAAACTGCAAAGTAGTAGTGCGCAGGAAGAGGATTGGTGGTAGCAAAAAAAAGCAAGCGAATCTTAAGCGAGTTGTTTATATTAAATGCACTAACCCAAGGCATAATCAACGCCAAGGATAATTAAGAACAAGTATGGCACGTATAGTAGGTATAGAAATACCAGATGACAAACAAATCGAAACAGCTCTAACGTATATTCATGGAATTGGATTGAAGACTTCTCAGGGAATATTGGAGCATACGAAAATCAAACCGACAACAAGAACAAAAGACTTAACTCAAGAAGAAATTGCAAAGCTTTACGATTACATCGATAAGAACTTGCAAGTTGAAGGAGAGCTAAGACAAAAAGTATTTAGAAATATAAAACGCTTACGCGATATTCGTTCATATAGAGGAATGAGACACAAGGCTGGACTTCCATCCCGTGGTCAGAACACTAGAAAGAATGCAAGATCTCGTAAGGGTAAAGTTAAGTCAGCCGTTGGAGGACTTAAGAATAAGATTACTAAGAAATAGTAAACACTAGATTATGGCAAAGAAGAAAAACAAAAAAGCTAAGCCAGTGATGCAGAAGAAGGAGATTAAGAAGAAGAAAAGTAAACTAACTTCTTCTAAGGTGAAGGTTGTGGTTAACTCTTCTTACAATAATACTATTGTATCTATCACTGATTACTCAGGTGGAGTTATCTCTCAGAGTAGTGGTGGAGCAGTAGGATTTACTGGCAGTAGAAAAAGCACAGGATACGCAGCAACTCGCGCAGGTGAGGATGCAGCAAAGAAGGCTATGAAGGTCGGTGCAACAGAAGCAGTAATTGTAGTAAAGGGAATTGGAGAAGGACGTCAATCAGCTATCAAAGGAATCAGAGCAGCAGGACTAAGAATTACATCATTATCAGATCATACACCCATCCAGCACGGAGGTTGCAAACCACGTAGGATGCCTAAGAAATAAACATACAGTACTATGGCAAGATATATCGGACCAAAATGGAGAATAAACCGCAGAGAGAACTCAACAGTTATCGGAGTTTCTGAGAAGTGGAAAGCTAGACCAACAGCCCCTGGTAAAGGAGCTAACTCTGGTCCAACTCGCAGACCTTCTGATTACGGAGTACAATTCCGCGAAAAGCAAAAAGTTAAGAGAACTTATGGAATGCAAGAAAAGCAATTTAGAAGATTCTTCTCAATTGCTCAGAAGTCTTTAGGTAATACAGGTACTGTATTCCTACAAATGCTAGAAATGAGAATTGACAATGTAGTGTTTAGACTAGGTCTTGCTAAGACAAGAGAACAAGCAAGACAGATGGTGAATCATGGTCATATTCAATTAAACGGTAGAAAACACACAATCCCTTCTACTATGCTGAAGCCTGGTGATGAAATTAAAGTGAAATCGAAAATGCTAAACAGTGAAGCTTACAAGCTTACACTTGATGAACTGAGTAAACTGCCAACTCCTGAGTGGCTAGAAAGATTCTCTGACGGTGGAAAGGTCTCGGCCGCTCCTCTAAGAGAGATGATCGATCCAAGTATTAAGGAGAGGCTAATAATTGAGCTTTACTCAAAGTATAATATTAAGTAATTTTTAGCCCAAATTAGACTATGTTTCCTATCAATCAATTTGTAATAAAGAAAGTCAAAGAATCGGGTAATACTGGAGAATTTGAGATTGGACCCCTACCAAAGGGTTATGGTCACACTCTTGGAAATGTTTATCGCAGAGTTCTGCTATCAAGCATTCAAGGAGCTGCAGTTACCAGCGTTAAGATGAATGGTGTTCAACACGAATACAGTACTGTTGCAGGAATTGCAGACGATGTATTAACCGTAGTGTTAGCACTAAAAGATATTGCAGTGGTTTCTCATTCTGATGAACCAGTTGTGTTATCACTAAAATCAAAAGGTAAGAAGGGTACTACAGTTGAAGTTACAGCTGCAGATATCGAGAAGAACCCAATGGTAGAGATTATTAATCCAGAGCACGTAATTACTGTCCTTACAGACGAGAAAGCTACAATTGATGCTGAGGTAACTATCGAAAAAGGATTCGGATATGCTCTTCCAAACGAGGATTTCAGAAAAGAGATCGGAACTATCCCTGTAGATGCTAATTTCAACCCAGTTAAGTTGGTTGCATTACAAATTAAGGATACTCGCGTAGGGCAGCAAACAGACTTAGATCTTGTAAAACTTGAAGTAAAAACAAACGGAGCAATTACTCCTTCTGCTGCACTTCACACAGCTGCAGATATTTTGACTAAAGTAAGCACTCACTTGTTCGAGTCTACTCAAGATATGTTAAGCAAAAAGGCACAAGATGAAGTTGATTCTAGAGAATTACCTGTAGCTGACGAGACGGAACAAGTTGAAGTAGTTGCAGAGCCAATCCTAGTTGCTGACATGGGTCTATCTACAAGATTGACTAATGCTCTAGTAAATGGCGGATATGAGGATCTAAGACAGCTAGAGGGACTAACAGAAGAAGAAATTAGCAATATTAAAGGAATGGGTGAGAAATCATTTGATGAGTTGATAGACATTCTTAAGCAAAACGAAATTCAATTAATTTAAAGGTAGATTTTTAGATAGATGTATTCAACACGCAAAAAACCAAGTATGCAGGGCAAGAAGCCATCGCATCGTAACGCAATTATCAGATCTCAGATACTTGAGCTGATTCGCGCTGAGAGATTACAGACTACTCCGCAAAAAGGTAAGTTGTTGAAGCAGCGCTTTGATAGGTTGGTGACAGAGGCTAAAAAAGGTACAGATGCTAGCAAGCGGAATATCGAGAACTTTTTGAGAAATGAAAAAGCTGTAGCAAAGCTATACAAGATTTTGCCAAGACTAGAAGAAGATAATTCTGGATACGTATTGAGTGCAAGAACATTGCCTAGAAAAGGTGATAACGCTCCACAAATGATCTGTATGATCAAAGGACACGAGATACAAGAAAGAAAATCAAGACTAGCTACGGTACTTGATAGACAAGGTGCAGATAGTAAGAGTGCTAAACGTGGAGGTGGTAGAATCCGTAGGAATACAGAAAAGGTTTCTACAAGTGCTTCAGCAGCAGGTAAGAAAGTAGACAGTACAGCAGACACTAGAAGAGTATCCACATAATTAAAATATACAAAATGAACAGAAGCTTTAAGACAAAAACAATCGATCAATCACAAATAGAAGAGAAATGGTACCAGGTAGATGCTACAGGTATGAGACCAGGGCTATTAGCTACTAGAGTTGCAGAGATGCTTCTTGATAAAGGTAATCCTAAAATGAGGGATTATCTAACACCTCAAGTGCATGTGATTGTAATTAACTCAGGCAAGTTGGATATTAGTGAGAAGAAGGGGTTTAATAAACTATACACACAGTACTCTGGTTATCCAGGAGGACTAAAGACAAACACTCTAGGTGAGCTTTTTGAAGCTCGTCCAAATAAGGTAGTAGAGCTTTCTATTAGAAGAATGCTACCAAAGAATAGAAGGGGTCGAGCTATTTTCAGTAACCTAAGAGTATTTGAAGGCACTGAGCATAATCACGAAGCTCAAAAACCAATTGAAGTAAACCTTAACGAAATTAAGTTCTAGATATGGCAGACGCTAAAGAAAAAAAGACAACAGAAGAAAAAGATTCAACAAAGAGTAACAGTAAGTTAGGAAAATATTTCTATGCTGTAGGACGTCGTAAGACTGCTTCTGCAACTGTTAGAGTTTTTCCAGGTAAAGGTGATTCAACAATCAACGATAAACCTGCAAAAGAGGTTTACTCTGGAAAGATTGAACAAGGTCTTCTGTTTCAGCCTTTCAAAGCTGCCGATCTTGATATAAAAGAGTATCACATTACTGCAAAAGTAAAAGGAAGTGGTACAAGTTCTCAGCTAGATGCTATCAGACTCGGAATTTCTAGAGCTTTGGTAGTAATGAATCCTGAGCTTAAGAAGCCATTAAAGGCTGCTGGTCTAATGACTCGTGACCCAAGAATGGTAGAAAGAAAGAAGCCAGGTCTTCACAAGGCAAGAAAAGCCGAACAGTACTCAAAGCGTTAAGTATTTTCTACGTAAAATTGCTAAACTATATAAGTTAGCAATTCAATATGTGCAGGAGTATTACTCAATTTTTCTTTGGATTCTTAATTGTAATCCTACTTATTCCCACTGTCCTATCTACAATATTTGTCTATCAAGGGCTTAATCAAGGCTTTTATCAAAGAGGGCTTGAACAGTCTGGTATATACGAAGCACTCCCTGAGCTAATATCCGAAGAACTTGATGCCAATGTTCGAGATATCAGTGTATCTAGCGAAGTTTCAGATGTTGATATTGATTCTGAAGCAATCAGGGAGCTTACTGGAAAAGTTCTTGAGTCTGTTGTTCCTGTAATCGCTGATCCTGTATTTGTTCAAAACATAGTAGATAACAACCTAGATAACACCTTTAAGTATCTAAACTCCGAGGTCGAGGAATTGTACGTCTACATTCCAAAGCAAGAACTCCTTAGACGAGTAAATGAATCGGTAGATGTTTTATTTACCGAAGTTCTTACAGATGAGTTTAATAATTTTTCTAGCTTAGAAATTTGTACTGCTGACCAACTTCAGGAGCTAATAGATAATCCTCCAGAATCGTTTGATTCAATACCGTGTATTCCCGATTTTGCTGCAGAGGATTTTGATATTCAAGATCTAAGTAAGGTAAATACAGATATTGATTTAGCTATATCAGAGGTACTAGACGGACCAGATAATATGGAAATCTCTTTATTTGCAGAACAATACAACCTAGAAGGCTACGAAGAAACTGAACAGTCCTTACTAGAAGCAAGGCAGACGATTAGGATAGTTAGAGTTGGAATGCTATTTGCATGGGCAGGAATTGCCTTAATGATTGCAGTATTCTTACTTCTGAGCAGGGGAGATATTTGGCATAGAATACAAGCAATTAGTGTACCAATAGCGTTCTCAGGGGCTATACTGGGACTCATTGGAATTGGAGCGGTTGCATCTGTAGACTTTTTGGAAGCTAGGATTTTAAACGAGTCATTGGCTGATCTACCACCAAGTTTAGCTATCAGTATGTCAAATCTATTGGAATATAGTGTAAACTCACTGTTAACGCCAATTGCAATAATTGGAGTAGTGATGTTGGTGGTTTCGGTTCTGTTGATAGTCGGATTGCATTATATGCCGAGGACAAAACAGTCTAGCCTTGAAGCTTAACCTCCAATATAATATGAACAAGAAAGGAATCTGCCCATGAGAACACTGCAGATAATATTCGTGGTACTTATCGTCGGATTGATAATGGCGGTATGGTCTCCATGGAACAATTGGAACTTATCAATTACCCAGCTATTCGGTATAGAGGCACCTGCAGAATCTGCAGGACTTCAAGTATCGTCATTGTCTGGGACTTTGAACGTCTATCAAGATGAGGTTTTGGTAGGGACGGTTGAACCTAGTACATCGCCTCTGTTGATTCCTGGAATAGAAC
>CAYGMI010000004.1:0-12123 GCA_964351125.1 uncultured Candidatus Saccharibacteria bacterium
GTAGAGATGTCCTTGATGCAACATATCAAATACTCCGTGAACAAAACCGATTATTTGATCATTTTTACGCACGGAGTCAAGTTCCAAGAGTAATGGATTTAAGTTGTCAGTAGAGTAAATCATACGCAAAAAGCCCGGCCGAACTAGCATTCCTCTACTAGTTCGGTCGGGCCTTTGAGGCGGTTCCACCTCCGATTTGGCTTTAACTATGTATACAGTTTTGGGTACTTCTAGCTTCTGCTCTAGAATAGCGTTTAAAGAACTTGCACTATATGTCCTTTTCTCTTGCTAGAATAATATCATCGCAGCAAAGTATTACGCAATAGATTAATTGCTTGTGTAGATGTAGAATGTATATTAATATAAATTGATTTGCGGAACAGGTTATACTGTTGTAAACTTTTCAACGCAAGTAAAACTAATTTGTAATTTGAGCTATTAACAAACATTCAGAATGGCGAATCGAATTATCGGAGGGATTGATATCGGATCAACTAAGATCACTGCCGTGATTGCTTTGGTAGAGGAGGAAGGTACAGGTAAAGTAATCGGAGAAGCTTCATATCCAGCAGGAGAAGGAATTAGAAAGGGAGAGATAACTGGGATAGATGAGGCAATTAATGCTATAGCATCTGCACTATCTGGAGCAGAGCGCATGGCTGGACTTACTATATCTTCAGCATATGTTTCCATTAACGGTAAGCATATAATTTCAAACAACAATAAAGGTGTTGTGG
Source organism: uncultured Candidatus Saccharibacteria bacterium (assembly GCA_964351125.1). Classification (GTDB taxonomy): domain Bacteria; phylum Patescibacteriota; class Dojkabacteria; order J137; family JAEUSD01; genus CAYGMI01. The sequence continues at coordinate 738 of CAYGMI010000004.1, forward strand.
CTATCGCCGACGAAGAGATATCCACAGACGATATCTTCAGGGCGATGGAGCAAGCAAAAACTATTGCTATTCCAGCACAACGAGAGATTATTCATCTGATTCCACGAGAATTTATTGTGGATAATCAGGGCGGAATCAAAGACCCTGAAGGAATGACTGGGCAGAGATTAGAGGTGGACGCTCACATAATATCTGCAACCAGTACTGCTTTGCATAACTTACGCAAATGTATTCAAACAATTGGACTTAGATTAGATGCAGAGGTGTTCACTGGTTGGGCAGCAGGTCAGGCTGTATTAACCCCTACAGAAAAAGAGCTAGGAGTTCTATTACTTGATATTGGTGGGGGTACAACTTCAATTGCTACTTTCGAGGAAGGGGCTATTACTTACAGCACAACCGTTCCTTTTGGTGGAGCAAATGTAACTAGAGATTTAGCTGCAGGACTAAGGCTGTCGTTAGATGACGCTGAGAAGGTAAAGTTGAATGTAGAGAAGTTGATGAAGAGAGCAATCAAAGAAAAAGAAGAAACAGAAGAATCGAAAAAGGGTAAAAAAGAGAGTGCGGAGATTATTGATGTTACTGAACTTGAGATTGAGGGAGTAAAGACAATTTCTAGAAAGCTGTTTAACGAAATAGTGGGAGAGAGAATCGAGGAGATTTTTGAACTTGTAAGAGATAATATTGCTCAGAATAACCATGAATATAAGCTTCCAGCTGGTGTTGTAATTACCGGTGGCTCAGCTGAGCTGCAGGGTATTACGCAGATAGCTAAAAAAGTATTTGGGGTGCCAGCAAGAATAGGTACTCCAAGAGGCTTGGGAGGACTAACGGATGGTATTTCAGCTCCAGCTTATGCGGTTGCGCAGGGATTGGTTCTGCATGGAATGATGCATGACGAGTATTCTTCCTCAGGTGGTGGTGGAGCGGCCCAGAAAACATCTGGATCAGGAGAAGGACTTTCTGCGAAAGTTACTTCGTTCTTCAGAAATCTTTTGCCTTAAAGTGTTTTTTGATTACTTTATTTTTGGCGAATAGTTTATGTTCAATGATGTTGAACATATCATGCAATTATGTTGTTCAATAACTTGCAATATTTTGTTTACTGATTTAGTATATTCCTAGTTCACAAACTAATTTAGAGAAAAGACTATGCTTGTAAAACCCCAAGCCAATCCAGTTGCCAGGATCAAAGTAGTAGGAGTAGGTGGCGGCGGAGGCAACGTATTAAACACAATGGTCACTGATGGTGGGATTATTGACGTAGAGTATATTGCTATCAATACCGATGCTCAGGCATTGCAACAATCCCAGGCTGATATAAAACTTCGTATAGGAGAACAGATCACTCGAGGTTTGGGTAGTGGTGGAAACCCTATAATTGGACGTAAAGCCGCAGAAGAGAGTGTAGATGATGTTCACGAAAACCTAGCTGGTGCAGATATGATCTTCATAACTGCTGGAATGGGTGGAGGAACAGGAACAGGCGCATCCCCAATCGTTGGTGAGATCTCAAGAAATCTAGGTGCTTTAACTATTGCGGTGGTAATGAAGCCTTTTGTATTTGAAGGGCGCCCTAGAATGGATAAAGCTCTAAAAGGAATTGAAGAGCTAAAAGATAATGTAGATACCATGATTGTGATCCCTAACCAACGGTTGCTAGAGATTATGGAGTCGGGAGCATCATTTTTAGATGCAATGCACAAAGCAGATGAGGTTTTATTACAGGCTGTAAAGAGTATTGCAAATCTAAGCACTCAGACTGGTTTGATTAATGTAGACTTTGCAGATGTAAGGTCGGTTATGGATAATGCCGGAACAGCATTGATGGGAATCGGTACAGCTACAGGTGAGGGGAGAGCAAAGGAAGCAGCTAAGATGGCAATCGAAAGCCCGTTATTAGAAGTAGAGATTGATGGTGCAACAGGAGTTCTATTTAATGTTGTTGGAGGAATTGACCTAGGAATCCAAGAGATTGATGAGGCCGCACAAATTGTTAGAGAAAGAATCTCCGAAGATGCCAACTTTATTTTTGGTGCAACTATAGATCCAGATCTTCAAGGAGAGAAAATAGAGGTGACAGTCTTAGCAACAGGATTCTCAGAAGAAGACGCAGCCAGAATAATGTCAGATAATGCTAGTCGTGGAAGAGCCTTACAGAGTAATAGAAATAAGGGGAATATAGCCTCTCAGAAAAATCACACACCAATCCAAAACCATGGTAATATCATCGAGCAGGAAGACGACGAAGAGGAAGATGATGACGATGGGTCTGTCGAAAAGGATCACCAAGATTTGGATGATCTTCCTGCATTCTTGAGGAGGAGGTCAGATTCCTAAGAATAATAAAAATTCTGACCGCTATCTTCGTAACGATGGCATAGAAAGGGTCCCGCTGGGGCCCTTTTCGATTCTTGGTCAAATCTAAATCGTTGGTAGAGCAGTTATTACGAGCCTATTTGCATTATTACCTGGAGGGTGGCAGGTGAATAGGGTAAGTGTTTCTTTACCCGGAGTACCTGTGATAACTGATGTATCGGTTGGTTCTACAATCTTACTCCTAGACATTCTATATTTATATTCCTTCCCATCCATCTCAATCGTAATGAGATCTCCAACTTTCAGGTCCTTTAGAAAACTAAATGCTGCCAGAACATCGTCTGGACGAGGATTGTATGATCCACCGGCACTATGGCCGTATATCACGATATTGTTATCCACCTCTGAAGCAGGCACAGAAGTGCCTTTAAAATGTGCGAGTGAACTAGATAACACTCTGTCGTAGATATCTTTTGTAGAGCTATCTACATTTGACGAAATAGGTAATCTGTCAAAGCCTAAAGAAGGAATTGTTAAGTACATTGTTCCTTTATATTGAAGGCTGAAGTTGTCTGGAACGATCTTCTGATTTTGTAGTTCTGCAGCCACTCTTTGAAAGTAGTCTGCTCCTGGGTTAGACACATATTGGAGTCTATCGGTAATGTATCCGTCTGCAACTAAAGTAGTTGTTCCTTGGTCGTAATATCCTGCGTATTCTTTAACTTGTTCTACAATTGAAGGTTGGAACTGAAGATAAATGAATCCCATTCCCGTCATAATTAGGATTGAAGGGATAAGTAACCCAGCTAGAGTAGAGGTGGCCACTAATCTTTTGGCTACCTCGTACATTCCCGAAAGTAGAGACCACATGGTCACCTTATTCTCATAGGGATCATCATTAAAACTTGAGGTGGGTATATACTGCTGTGGTTCTTGGGTATTGTTCGAAGCGAACTGCATGGGTTTCTCGTACGCGAACTGTCGATCGTAGGATACGACTGGGCTAGGAGCTCCATTGGAGTAGGTATACACAACCGGAGATGTGTAATTTGTAGACTTACGATAAGTCTTTAAAGGCATGGCAATAATGCAATATATAGTTTTATTCGTGCAACTCAGTCTATCATATAAGTATTAAAGATGGTACAATAGCCACGCAACATCCCTAAAACAAAGGTCATGCCGATTCGCAGTATGCGATGAACAAGGGCAGCCAACTCCAAAGGGCAAGCAATTAAGAGAGTTCGCGGATTTTCTGCGTGCTATTTTCTCCACAATATTTGTAAAAACTTACTTATGGCTATCAAAGCAGAACATAAACAGAAGGTTAAGCAGCTAGTTAAGCTAGGACAATCTCAGGGCTATCTAACGGAAGATGACGTCTTAAATATTTTTCCAAATGTAGAGGAAGACTTGCAATTGCTTGAATACATAGTTAATCAACTGCAAGAAGATGATATTGAGATCATCACCATTCAAGATGGAGAAGAGAAGTCTGGTCCGTCTAAGACTATGACTTTCGAAGAAAAGATCGCGATCCTAAAAAAGATTCGATCTCATGTCAGCACCGATCCTATTCGAGCTTACCTACATGAGATAGGTAAGATCCCACTGCTAAACGCAGAAGAAGAGGTGATACTGGCTAAGCGTATAGAAGAAGGTCTTAAAGAAATGTATGACGTAATCGTCAAGTTAGCTAAAGAGACAGATAAAGAGGTGTACAAAGTCGCGGCAGAGAAGATTAAAGTGAAAGATGATGACAGTAGAGATTCTGACATTGATGCGGCGAAGGTAGAATTGCTATCTGTTGACCGTCGCAAAGCCAATAAAACAATACTATTAGGTGTAGAAGCCAAGGATCTTTTAACTACAGCAAACCTAAGGCTTGTTGTTTCTATCGCCAAGAACTATCTGAAACGAGGGTTGGACCTACTAGACTTGATTCAAGAGGGTAATTTGGGTTTGATGAGAGCGGTAGAGAAGTTCGAGTATCGTAAAGGTTTTAAATTCTCAACTTACGCAACCTGGTGGATCAGACAGGCTATAACCCGTGCTATTGCCGACCAGGCAAGAACAATTCGTGTGCCTGTGCATATGATCGAGACTATCAATAAGTTGAGTAAGGTCTCTTCTGAGTTAGCAGCAAAGATGGGTCATTGGCCAAAGCCAGAGGATATCGCCAAAGAGATGGAGATGGATGTAGAAAAGGTTCACGAAATCATTAGGATTTCGCAGAAGCCTCAACCACTAGAGACTCCAATTGGTGAAGAAAAAGAAAACAAGCTTATCGATATTATTCCTGACGAATTTACAGCCTCTCCATCAGAGATGGCTACTTGGTCTTTCTTGAGAAAGCAGATCAGCACAATTCTGGATGGACTAACAGACAGAGAGAGAAAAGTTCTAGAGCTGCGTTTCGGAATCCGCGACGGGGTAGCTAGAACTCTAGAAGAAGTAGGGCATGAATTTAAAGTAACTCGTGAACGTATTAGACAAATTGAGGCTAAGGCACTTAAGAGATTAAAGAGTGATGAGGTGGTGCAGGCCCTACGTGATTATCTAGACTAGAAAATTTATAGAATGAAAGGACGGAGTAGTCGATGGCGACTCTCCGTCTTTTTGCTTTGCTGGTTTGTTCTAGTCAAAATCATCTGGAGGAATTTCTTTTACTCTCCATCCGTCTCCTGACTTAACGATTGTAAGGTCGATATGTACTGATAACTCGTCTCGCAGAAAAAATACTGCGCCAGTTACGCTCTCGATGGGTTTCCCTGAAGTCGTTGAGGACATTGCATCGTATTTCAGCGCCTCCTCGTTGATCCCCAACTGTCTTGCTAGCTCGCTCCGAGCCAGCGATATAAATGTACGGTTAGAGTTTATGAAGTCAGCTCTTGTTTTACTAAGAGTGGTCATACTCTTCCTCCTAAACTAATCGTTGATAAAGTACCGCATAAAGCTAGGCCGATTGTAACAGATTGGGCTGAATAGGTTGAGTAAGTAAATTAAATACTTTAGTATATAGAAAATTTAAGGTAATCGATTATGGATCCGTTAAAAGTGATTTCAGTTGGAATAATCACATTGTGGTTAATGTTTATGGGTTTGAACGCTACGGGTAAGCTCAAATTTGGTAAGGAGAGGATGCCCAAGAGCTGGTTAAGTTATGTAGCTATAGGAGTGATGCTACTTGTTGTTATAGATTATTCATTTTCCCAATTAGAGGAAGGTCTAGTGAGATGGGTTTATCCACTATTCTTACTACACATAGTGATCTTCAATTGTGCAATTGTTTTTGACTGGTATAGCAAGACCCAGATCGTAAATAGGATAGAGCATGTGTTTGGAAGTTTTATCATTATGCTTTTTGTCTATTCTCTTATAATCGGGTTACCTTTATATCCTGATGATGCTACCAAAGTATCCATACTTATCGCTTCTGGAGGAATAGCAGCTATGCTTTCTATGACAAACGAAGTATTTGAACTACTTTTAGATAAGATTTTTGGCACTAGTGAAGTTGGCCCAGACAAATATGATACCAATTGGGATATTTTTATGAATTTAATTGGGTTTGGACTATTTCTAGTAATTGCTTATATCTTTAACATCGGCTAAATGCCAATCTGGTAACATATTCGCTAGTACCAATATTGAGTTTATAAATGTACAAAACAGGCCCTTGAAGGGCCTGTTTTGATATTTAAGTGAGCAGAATTATTTATTTGGCTTCTTGCTCCACTCGCATTTCGCGGATCACGGTTACTTTTACCGTTCCTGGGTAGCTCTGAGTCTCTTCGATTTCCTTTGCTATCTTGTGTGCCAAAGCTATAGTGTCTTCGTCTGAGGACTTCTCAGGTTCGACAATTACACGTACCTCGCGTCCTGCCTGCACGGCATACGCTTCTTTCACGCTCTGATACTGCTTAGCGATCTGTTCTAGGGCAGACACACGTTTGATGTAGTCTTCGTAGCTATCACGTCTTGCACCAGGTCTTCCGCCAGAAATAGCGTCTGCGATCTGTACAAGAACAGCTTCGATAGTCTTAGGCTCGATATCTTCGTGATGAGACTCAACTGCGTTTGCGAGTACTTCATCTTTTAGATACTTACGAACGATGTCTCCAGAGATATGGTGGTGGGGTTTACCTTCGTACTCATGGGTCAATACTTTACCAATGTCATGTAGAAGACATGCTAATTTGGTTAGTTTTACATCGGCACCTACTGCTGTTGCTAAGAATCCACCGATATTAACCATTTCTAATGTATGCTTTGCTAGGTTTTGACCATAACTATATCTGTATTTGAATCTACCTAGAAGTTTAATAACCTCGTCAGGTAGGTCTGAGAATCCAGTGTCATAAGCCATCTTCTCACCGGTCTTACGGATCTCTCTAAGCAGATCGACTTTGATCTTTTTGATGGTTTCTTCGATTGAAGCTGGGTGAACACGTCCATCCTTTAACAGTTTCTTCAAGGCTAGAGCAGCAACTTCACGTCTAATTGGGTCAAAACAAGAGATTGTTACTTGGTTTGGAGCCTCGTCAACGATGATGTCTACTCCTGTTAGTCTTTCGAATGCTCGGATGTTTCGTCCTTCTTTACCGATGATCTTTCCTTTTAGTCCCTCATCTGGGATATCGAAAGTAGTGGTTGTGCTTTCTGCAACGTACTCGGTAGCGCTTTTCTGCATTGCGTCAACTAATAACCAGCGTGATCTATCGTCTACTTCATGCTTTAGTTCGAATTCTTTCTCTTTAATATGCTTTGCAAGCCATTCGGAGAGTTCTTTTTCGGCCTCTTTTTTGATGATGGCTTGAGCTTCCTCTTGAGAAAGTTTAGCTATATTCTCAAGTTGCTCGTTTACTTGAGCACGCATTTTTTTTACGTCGGCTTTAGCTTGTTCTAATGACTTTTCTTGCTTTTCGATCTTGTCGAAACGCTCATCTATAGTATTGGAGCGGGAGAGTATTTTACGTTCACGCTCATCAAGGTCAGCTTCTTGCTTCTTTGCATTTTCTAAAGCTTTGGCTGCTTCTTCTTTTGCCTTCGCAGAGATTTGTAAGGCATCTTTTTCTGCTTGCAATATTAGGCTTTTGGCTTTTTCATTAGCCATGATTGCCGCTTCTTCGTCGGCTAGGGGTTTTGGCTCTCCTGGTTTTGCATTACGAAGGTTGATTACGACTACGACAAGTCCTCCACCAACCAACAATAGCAATACTACTATCAGGATCAGCAACGTATTTGTGTCCATGAATCTTGTTTAAAAACTATGATTCAGGAAACGCGTGGGAGTATGCGGATTATTGGCCCGCAGTAATAAAAAATGGTTAGAAGGGGAGTAAAAATCTGTACCAAAAAGTAGGTTTGAAAATAATTTTACGATTGTATTAATAATGTATGTGCAAAACATGATTGCTTCTAACTAATGATCTATCTCACGTATTTCCTTTCCTAGCAAATGCTAGATGGCCAATTATACTTCAGAAAATGGATTAGTGTAAGTGAGAAAATTTACCCAACTCTTTTATTTATGTAGTCGAAGAATCGAGAAGATGTACTTTTTTTAGACTTTAGAATCTTGGCTTCAGGTTGGATTGAGTCTCCCTCCTGCCTGCTCGCCGTAGAGTGTACTTGGCTAGGCATACCGTGCTGGCTGGTGAATTTTTATGCATTACAGACCTGTTTAACTGGTCCATCATCTCTTTTTGATCTCTAATTGTGGCTTCCATGCGTTTTACCTTATCTTCAATTTTTTTGTAGTCTTCTTTTAGCTCTTCGTGGCTCTGCTTTGCTTTTACGATATCTGCGTGCTCTTGGGATTCCATCATCTTCTTTAGAAGATCTGCTTCGTTAATTCCCTGATTCAAGAAGAAATTAAGGTCACTTTGACTGGGCTTTCTGCCAAGAATCTTTACATATGTAGTTTCGATCATTTCACGTCTTTGTTGTCTATCCATCATCATGTTGCCGCCACCATTCGATGCTCCTGAGTTTGTCCCGAATCCTGCTACTCCCGGAGGTTTCGGCATACCACCAAAGTTTGGTTTTGCTGTTGGTTGTGGTTGTGGTTTTGGAGCTGGAGTAGGGGAAGTTACCGGCTTATCATCGTTTTTAGATGATCCAAACAATCCGCCAAGTCCAGAAAAGAACCCATCGTCATCATTATCACTGTCTGTGGCCTTGTCTTTAGACACGCTGTATTCCTTAAGGTCGTCATACTTTGGCTTATCACTTTCTGCTAGATCATCACCATTAAGGTCTTTTCCTAAGAAGGCGAGGATTCCTTTTGCTACTGATTTGGCTAAGTTTTCTAGTTCGGAATCATCCTTCAGGAGCTTGGAGTCTTCAGGATTATCCATATATAGAGTTTCTAGCAGTAGAGCAGTAGGTTTTGGCCGATTTAAGAAAGTTAGTGAACCAAGTTCATGTTCAAATTCACTTTTGATTCCCTGAGATTCATATCCATCTTTTACCATTGAATCTATTACCGCTTTGGCTAGTTTCTGAGAAGGATTGCCACCTTTGCCCTTATACCAGGCCTCGATACCTCTTTTTGAACCGTCTGAGTCGTTTACGTGGATTTCTATCAAGATATCACCGTCTTCTTCTGTATATCCAGTGTTATTGATCCATTCAAGGCGTTGCCATAAAGGTAAGTCTAGGGGGACACCTTGAACCTCTATACCTGCATCTTCGAGGAAGGGGATTACCTTTGGCGCAATTTTGCGTGTAAGATCCGCCTCGCGCATATCTTTGAAGATAGCGCCGGGGTCCATGATTGTATGTCCTGCGGATATTAATACTCGTGCCATAGTTATAGGATAATTATATCATGAAAATGCCTAAAAATGACAAGGGCAGCTACTACTTGCTGCCCTTATTTTTATATACTAGATTTGTCTTATTCGTTTGAGTCTAATCAATCTAAGGATTGTGCTCTGGCTAATTACGGAGCCATCTCTGAAGTCTTGGTTCAATTTATTCATATTCTGAATCTTATAAACCACGGAACCGGATCTGCTTATGCCATTTTTTATTGGTAAGGTTTTAAAACCCTGTTCCCCATATCGGAATGACACATTGCTAAATCTATGATTCATGCTTTTAGCGATTTCAATCATTTCCAGGTCAAACCAGTGATACAAGCCCTCGAGTTTGTACTCTGCAAAAGTCCTATCTAACAAGGTAACCTTCCTGCCGGTGGGGTAGGCAGATGTGTAATGAGAGATGTTTGGCGTATGAACGTCTACATATAATAGCGATTCATCATGCAAAATCTCTACATTGTCAATCAATGTCCAATTCGTGGATGTGAGCTTTTGTCTTGACCTCTCAAGTCTGTAATTACGACTAGGGAGGGGAAGTGTTAGCTCGATTGCCTCGAATCTTTTGGTAACCTGTCTAACCTCTAGTACAAAACGCAATTTGCCCTTCTTACCAATTCTGTAGATCATCCCTTGTTTAGGATAGTCTCCGTCCTTCTGATTGTTGTTAATAGGCACTAAGTTCGCTCCTTCTCTAGTGTTGGTGATTATACCATCTGACCTACGCCGAGTTGTCCCTTATTACTAGTCAATGTTACGTTTGTGTGGGTATGTTACGTTTTAATGTACCACTTATTGAATTCTTGTGGATAAGTATGTATGAACGCGAAATATTCTTTGCCACAAACGAAAAAATAGAACCAAAAGGCTCTTGCGTGAATTTATTGAGGGGTAAAGAGGCTACAGTAATTCAGACAGTATTCCGTCTAACTCTTTGTCTGATTTGAACGGAATTACGATCTTTCCGCCTTTTTTACTGCGAGAAACACTAACAGATTTACCGAATTTCTCTTTTAGATTGGCTTCAATACTGGTTGTGCGTTCATCAATTATTCTCTCATCTTTGCGAGTAGGGCGTTTGTGACCACGGTTTAGTCGTCTTACCAATTCCTCTGTGGCCCTAACAGATAGATGATCGCGTAGAATTACTTTGTATGTAGCTATTTGTGTTTGGGTTGAATCTAGACCAAGTAGAGCGCGTGCATGACCTTCACTTATCTTTTCTTCTAGGAGCCCACGTTTTAGCTCTTCTGGCAGGGTTAATAGTCTTATTTTGTTGGCTACCGCTGGTCTACTTAGCCCTACTTTTTTAGCTATCTCGTCATGGGTCATGGTAAATAATTGAGCAAGCTGTTCGAATGCTAGAGCTTCTTCGAGTGCATTCAAATCTTCTCTTTGTACATTTTCTACCACTGCAAGCTCCAGCATTTGCTGCGGAGAGGCTTCTTTTACCACTACAGGTACATTCTTTACTCCCGCTAGTTTAGATGCCCTCCAGCGCCTCTCACCGGCAATTAGCTCGTACCTATTATCTGCTTTCTTAGTCACGATTAAAGGCTCGATCACTCCATGTTCACGAATAGAGTCGGCAAGTTCTACCAAGTGTTCTGGATTTACTTCAGCACGTGGCTGATAGGGGTTAGGGACTACGAGTTCTATAGGAAGAGCAGGGATATATCCTTGCTGAACTCCAGACATTGTCTGTTCACTAATTAGTGCTGAAAGTCCTTTTCCCAGGCTTTTTTTCTGATTGGTAGCCATATATTACTTAATTCAGTAGAATCATCTTAACAAATCTTACTCTATCGAAGTTATAGTAGCAATTTTTTAGAACGTAAAAGATGAAACGAAGAAACCTAATTATCGCTGCCCTTATTATATTTGCATTAGCATTAGTAGCTTACTTTTTGTTGCGTCCAACCAATTTTGTACAAGAAAAGATGAGGATATCGTTAGCCGTGCCAAATGGGTGGGAAGCAGTTGATGAATACATTCCCAATAGAAGAGTGATTTTTAATCAAGTTTCTACTTCTGAAGAAGACAAGAACTTGATTGGGTTCTCAATTTTTGAGATCAGAGCTGAAGAACTAGAGGGATATGAAGGTGAGTTTGAATTAGAAGTTTTGAAGCCTTATATAGTTTCTCATTCTCAAAGCATTATCGGAGTAGAGGTGTCAGAGCCTGTGGATTTTGCTATAGATGGTGTGGAAGGTTTTTCAATTACTACAAGTGGTAGAGAA
>CAYGMI010000004.1:12133-31978 GCA_964351125.1 uncultured Candidatus Saccharibacteria bacterium
GCCAGTTGAGCGTAACTACTATTACTTCCTGAACGACAGAGGGTTTCGCATAAGATTTGCTGGAGGCAGTAACGATTTTGACGAAAAGATAAAGGAGGTCGAAGACTTAATTAGTCGGATTGAGATTCTTGAGTCTTAACGAATCTAGCTGCAATCTCTTCTGCTAGAGCTTTATATGATCTAGCTCCTGTTGAATTTGGGTCGTATTCTTCGATAGACATTCCATGTGAAGGCGCCTCAGACAGTCTGATATTTCTAGGGATTATGCTTTTAAATACCTTGTCGGTAAAGAATTCTTGAACTTCAGAAGCTACATCCCTGCTCAAGTTTGTGCGAGTATCGAACATAGTTAGGATTACTCCACCAAGATCAAGTTCTGGGTTTAGGTTTGATTTTACTAAGTTGATGGAATTCATTAGCTGTCCGAGTCCCTCTAGAGCAAAGTATTCACATTGAATTGGTACCAGCACTTTATCTGCTGCTACAAGAGCATTGATAGTTAATAGACCCAATGAAGGAGGGCAGTCAACAATTACTAGATCAAAGTCTGATTTAACGGCTGCTAAGGCTTTTTTGAGAACATTCTCGCGGGACATCATTGATACCATCTCTACCTCTGCACCGGAAAGTTCAATACTAGATGGCAGGATCGTTAAGTTCTCTACATTAGTTGGTACTATCACTTCGCTGGCAGCTGTTCCTTCGATTAGCACATCATAAATGGTTTCTGAATTATTATCTCTGCCAGTGATATCTGACTTAGAGGTAGAAGGGAGCACTACACCAAGTCCAGAAGTTAAATTTGCCTGCGGATCAAGATCGACAAGTAGTACTTTTAACCCCGCTCGAGCAAGGTATACCCCGATGTTAATAACAGTGGTAGTTTTACCTACTCCTCCTTTTTGATTCATTACGGTAAAAATCATTTAGTTTGCGACTAAACTAAATTAGAACTTCGCCTTGGGTGATTGTCCCAAAGTCACTTACTGGCCAGTAGCGTAGTATTACTTTGCCTAGAACATCATCTTTGCTGACAAGTCCAACTCGGATATCTCTAGAGTCTCTACTTTCGTTTCGATTGTCTCCCATCACGAAGAATTTTCCTTCTGGGATTATCAATTCTTCTCCTTCTGCCAGATAGCTTCCACCTCTGGTGGTTACGCTGTCGGCCAAGTATGTCTCAGCAGCTTGTTCTTCGTTGATGTATATCTCTCCTTGTCTGATTACTAATGTATCACCAGGCATTCCAATTACTCTTTTGATCAAATCTTCACCAGAGAGAGTGTGGAACACAATCACATCACCACGATTGTAGGCTAGTCCGAGGCTTTCTCCGATATTGGAATCACTCAGCCAGTGGGCGATTCTACTGGTAGTAAGTACAAGTTGCCCCTCTCTAAAAGTAGGAAGCATGGAAGGTCCGTGTACAATATTTGGAGTGAATATGAATACATAGATAAATGCACAAATTAGAGCCGCAATTATCAACGACTCAAGTAAATCAGCAACTACTTTACCTCTAGAAGGAGAGAAATTAGTGTGCTCTAGGTATGTATTGTGCTCTTCAGGTAAGAAACGCATAAGTCTAACAGAGAATTCTAGCAGAATATTTTAGGTTGGATTAGAGACTTCTGCCCAGCTCGTCACTAGTATCTTGAGCACGTCCAATGTAGCTAAATCTTTCTGGTGGCCAGAATCTAAAAATAACTCTTCCGACTAACTGACTTTTATCAATAAACCCTAGCGCTGCAGCTCTAGAATCAAGGCTCTCCGGTCGATTATCTCCGAAGATAGCAATTTTTCCAGGTGGGACCGTAAGTTCGTCTCCGTCAGCTAAGAAAGATCCGGCTTCTGTGCGGCGGGTTGGGGGTAGATACGATGTCTCGTCTAGAAGCTCCCCATTTCTGTAAACTGCTCCATCAGAAACGCCGATTGTATCGCCTTCGAGAGCAACTATTCGCTTGATAATATAGTCTTCTGTCGGTAATTCAGGAGTAGACACAACTACTACGTCTCCGCGTTGGTAGTTTAATCCGAGACTATTGCCCAGTGCTGTACCGTCAAACCATTGAACCATTCTGTTTGTTAAAAGTAGGTCGTTATTCACAAAGTTTGGAAGCATAGAACGTCCACTCACTTGATTGGGGGTAGCTACAAACAGATAGATGATTATCAGGATGAACGCAAAAATTACTAATCCCTGTAATACATTTACAAAACGCATTCCAGCAGATGTTTTAACTACTTCCTTTTCGAAGAAAGGGTTATTTTCTTGTGTGACTAATGTACTCATGGGCAGCTGAATCGGCCTTATTGTGTCATAAAAATTTAAAGATGACTATGCCTTGGCAAGATCAATATTCACTTTTTTGTCGTTAATAATCTGTTCTGTCTTAGCTTCACCCACTAAAATTGCTTTAGCATTAACTGAATCCATGATATCTGATTCGAAGTTGATAAATACTGACTTTACATCGTCATCATCAGTTGAATATGTGATTTTGATCTGGTCTGTAACTTCGAACCCGTTGTTTTTTCTGCTAGCTTGAATGTTTCTAGTAAGTTCACGCATCAAACCTTCTTGGATTAGTTCAGGAGATAGCTCGGTAAATAGTCCGACCTCTAGATCATTCTTATTATCTGAATATGTTATTACTCCCTTAGATTTGGTGATTTTTTCTGTCTGAACTACTTCTTTTATGTTTAGCTCATCTTGGATAATCCCTGCCATCCAATCAGATATCTCTGAAGCGGAAGACACCTCGATTTTGGACAGTGGCTGACGCAGCTTTATTCCTTCTGTTGTACGGATACTCTGACCAAGTTCTGATATCGATCTAACAACTTTCATATCTATCAGTAACTGTTTGTAGCTATCTAGTTGCTCTGACGAAGTAGGGTAGATATTTAAGTGCACTGATTCCTTTGCCTCCTTATCTACTTTTGAGAACAATCCTTGATAGATTTCTTCTGTAGTGAAAGGAATTATCGGTGCTGCTGCAAGCGTAAACTTGTGTAAAACGTAATAAAGAGTTTTTACTGGGTTTTCTTCACCAGCTGCAAATCTATCTCGAGATCTTCTGATAAACCACTTAGAAACTTCGCCGATCAAATCTTGTAGAGTTCTTATTGCTGTTGGTATGTCATATTTGGATAGTGATTCATCCGTCTGTCTAACGGCTTCGTTGGTTACTACCAATATCCATTTATCTAGCTCCGAGTTGGCAGCTTCGACCATTTGATCGAAATCCGCTGACAAGATTTCTGGATCTGGTGTCCAATCTATCAGATTTGCGTATGTAACGAAGTATTTATATACATTCCAAACAGGGATTAAGAATTCTCTAACTTTTAATCTGAGATCTTCTTCGCTAAAGCTGGCGTCGTTACCATTCATTAGAGGTGTACTCATCAGGTAAAGACGTAGCGCGTCCCCTCCGTACTCTTCTAGAGTCTTTTGGGGGTCTGGATAATTCCCGAAGCTTTTACTCATTTTTCTGCCGTCGTTACCTGCTAGCACTCCAGTAACTAATACATTCTTGAATGCTGGTTTTTCGAATATTGCGTTAGAAATTACGTGCAACACATAGAACCATGCGCGTATCTGCCCTGTGTATTCAGAGATAAAGTCACCTGGGAAGCTGTCTTCGAATTTGCCCTTGTTTACAAAAGGATAGTGGAACTGCGCAAATGGCATTGACCCTGAGTCCATCCATACATCTAATGTTTGTTCTACTCGACGGTAGTCCTTACCATCTTGCTTGAACCAGACTTCGTCGATAAACGGTCTATGTAAGTCTAATGGCTCACCGTTTATTAAATAATAAGCTCGAGGTTCGCCATCCTTAATCGGCTTAACCTTAGATTCTTCTTCAGTCTCACCAAAGTACTTGTGACGCAAGTCACTGAGTAGTTCTTGGGTTGTACCGTAAGTTATTTCTGTCTCGTTTGAATCGATAAGTCTTTCGATATCACTGCGGCATTGCTCGGTAGAGTAGTCGCAGTTCTAAGACTATTTTCTTAATTGTTTGACCGTTATCGCTGGCATTAACTAATTCCATTAACTGATCTCGAGATTCAACAACAACTTGATCACCATCCTGAGATTCCCATAGTGGCATTACTGTTCCCCAGAAGCGGTTACGTGAGATACTCCAATCTGGAGCGGTATCTAGTATGTGCTTGAATCTTCCTTCTTTAAAGTGTTCTGGCACCCAATTTATTTCTTCGTTGCTCTCAATTAACTTGTCTTTAATGCTTTGTACATTGACGAAGTAGTTTACCTCTGTCTTGTAGATGAGTGGGTTCCTATATCGGTAATATGGAAGACGGTGAACGTATTTCTCTTGTTTTACAAGCTTGCCATCCTGTTCTAGCTGGTCGGCAATAATCTTATTAGCTTTACGTAGGTACATACCTTTCCATGGCTCCACTATCAAATGTCCAGCATCGTCGATATCTGAATCAAAGGATAGTCCCCATTCTTCTCCCATTGCAGCATCAACTTCTCCGAATGCAGGAGCTACATGTAAGATTCCGCTTCCGTCTTCTAGGGTTACATGTTCAGAAGAGTAGACCTTAAAGTCGTTTTCTCCACCTTTAAAATGAGGGATTAATTGCTGATATTTCAAAGCCACCAAACTTTCTCCATTCACTTCTTTTATTGTCTTTAGTTCTTTATCACCAAAGATTTGCTCCAATCTATCTTTAACTATGCCGACAATGTCACCTTCATATTCAAAGAAGCAGTATTGTGCTTCTGGGTTAACTGCCAAGGCAAAGTTGCTAGGCAGAGTCCAAGGTGTAGTAGTCCATGCTACCAAGTATGTATTTTCGGGTAGCTCGAGCTGTTCACTAGATTCTTTAGTCAATTTGAACTTAGTATAAACAGCAATATCTTCGGTATCTTTGTAATTATCTGGGTCCATCGACACCTCGAAATCAGAGACTGGAGTAGAGGAGTCTGTAGAGAACATCGAAGTTCTACGACCTTTATATACAAGTCCTTTCTTCCACATCTGAGAGAATACCCACCATACAGATTCCATATACTCTTGATCAAGAGTTCTGTAGGCGTTGTCTAGATCGGCCCAACGACCGATTTTGTCGATGTACCATCTCCAGTTTTCGATACCTACGCGGTTCCACTCATAACATTTCTCGATAAAGCCTTTTAGTCCATACTCCAGAATCTCACGCCTTCCGCTTAGTTCAAGTTGGTTCTCCACCTTATTTTCGATTGGTAGCCCGTGGGTATCCCAACCCCAAAGTCTCTCTACACGTAGGCCCTTCATTGTCTGGTATCTCGGGATAATGTCTTTTGGCATGCTCGAAAGTAGGGTGGCGTAGTGAGGTACACCGCTCATAAATGGAGGCCCATCATAGAAGATGTATTCATCAGCACCTTCTCTTGCATCAATAGATTTTTGGAATGTGTCGTTTTTCTTCCACCATTTCGTAATCTCTACATCTATTTTAGAAAAGTCAGGCCTTGAATCTGGTTGTTTGAACATACGTTTAGACTAATAATTTGATAAATAAAAAGACCCTCGCCAGCACGAGCTAAACATTGCTCGTGCTGGCAAAGGTCCTGTTGGACGGTACCACTTCACCGTTTATCTTCTTACTGCTATTTCGGGCTTACCCGGCTGGTTCTACTCGCACTATGTTGAGTGCTTTCTTCCTGCAGCTCTTCTGGTGATGGCCAGAATCAGTCGCTTATGTGTGAATTTTAGCAGATGGATATTTAAGGGGATAGGGGATCCTTCGATCCCCGCATCGACTAAGGAAGCTATGTTCTGCGGTTGAGTTCCGTTTGAATGACTCTTTGGATGACTACAGGCTCCGGGGTATCCGGAAGTTCCTGTAGTTTAGACATAATCGCCATGTCGAGAACAAGCTTTAGAAGCTGTGAAATGTCACTTAAATCAGGGTCCAAAACCACGAGAGAGCTTCCAACAGTTGCAACAATGACAATGTTTTCGCCCTCAACCCGGTAGACTGAGATCGTATTTTGGTCGACAACAACTACCTGATAGTTTGCTTTTTCTGCGTGAAGAATATCTAATCTATTATTCTCGGTCTGAATATAGTACCCGAGGTGTTGTTCCAAGATCTCTGCAATAATTTTTGCAGAGCTAGGTGTTTCTTGTGATACTGCCATCCCTATAACCTTCTTATTGTCAATTTGTCGAGTACAACTCGATGTATAGACAAGAGATCCTAGGTATAAGGTATCATGGAGTATTGAATTTTTAAAACAACCAATTATGCGTAAATTCTTTGCTTTATTATTACTTATCTCTGTGGTGTTTGTGGGTTGTACAGTGCAGGCTCCTGCAAATGACGATTCCGATAATGGGGCTAACTCAGGTACTGATGCTGCGACGGAAGGCTTTACATTAGCTACGGAGTTTAGTGGTGGAACAATGAATTATACAGTCACAGGAACTATGCCAACGCCTTGCCATACATTTGTAGTAGAAGAAATCATAGCGGAGAGTTTCCCTGAACAGGTGACATTAAATATTGAGGTGAGTGAGCCTGGTCCTGCAGAAAGCTGTATTCAAGTAATCGATACTCAGACTGTGAGTGGCAAGCTAAACGTAGATCAGAATGCCACTGTAAGGTTAGGCTCAGTTCTATATGTGACTAGGTCTGATACTGCAGGAGCTCCTGGACAATAGTGCTATAGTTGCTGCAGATTAAGTAATCATATGCTGCGCAATCAAGATATAAAAATTGTCGAAAAACAAAAGCTAGACGTACAGCTATTCAGAGTGAGGTTTGATATTGGTGCACCTGTAGACTTCATTGCTGGCCAATTTATGTCTTTAAAAGTAGCTGGATCTGCAAGGCGTAGTTATTCTATAGCCAATCCTCCGTACGAGAACACTTATGTAGAAACGTTCGTTGACACTACGCCTGGTGGTCCAGGTTCTATTTTCTTTGACAACGTAGAAGTAGGAGATACGGTTGGAGTGTTGTTCCCTCTCGGAAACTTCATATACGAAGAAGCAGATAATCCAGTATATTTTTTTGCTACAGGTACAGGGATCGTGCCAATGCTATCGATGATTAAACATGAATTGCTTTCGATAAAGTCATCTAGAAAGATAACTTTGGTATACGGAGTGAGCTATGAAAGGCAACTAATCGATAATACTGTTATGTCTGAACTTGCTGAAGCTCATGAAAACTTTGAATTAATCACATACGTCTCCAGAGAAGAAGAGTGGCCGGGTAGAAAGGGCAGAATTACCCAGTATATTGATGACTCTCTACCTAAAGATTCGGATTGCTACATTTGCGGGGGAATGGAGATGATTGAAGATGTAGAAAACTTACTTTTGCAGCATGGTATCGACAAGAGTAGAATCCGATATGAACGATATTACTAAAAGATGGCTGCTAATAGTTGTGGGAACAACTGCTGCGGGAATATTCACTATATGGATGGTGTTGATGCTCAGAGGAATGGTTCCCGTTCCACAGTACTTAGAAATATTTGGCCTTCAGATTAGGCTATATTCACTTACTGCCTTGTCTGGAATATTGACAACCATTTTCTTGTTCGACCGCTTTCGAAAGCAAGATCCAAAATTGAAAGAGATAGACGTATGGGAGGCTGGATTGGTTGCTTTGATTCCTGGAGTATTGGGAGCCAGGGTATATCACGTAATTACCGAATATCATTTGTATCAAGGTGATATCGCTGCAATGCTAGACATCAGAAATGGGGGGTTGGGTATAATTGGAGGGTTCATTTTTGGAGGAATTGCTTTAGCAACCTACTTAAAGTGGAAGAAGGTTGATACGACGGCGGCAATTGGATTGTTGGTTGTGTTTATTCCGATTGCGCAGATAATTGGCAGGCTCGGGAACTTCTTTAATCGGGAGCTTTTTGGACTACCCACAGACTTACCTTGGGCTATGTATGTGAGTCCTGATTCTAATCCTATACCTATTCTGAGGGCCTTTGAGTACTTTCATCCAATATTTTTGTACGAATCGATTGCAAATTTTGTACTAGCAGCGGCCTTGTTCAGACTATGGAGAAAAAGGGTGCATGGGAGCACTCTAATAATCCTTTATTTAGTGGGCTATGGGATGATTAGGTATATTCTAGACTTCTTTAGAGTAGAGGGTAGATCAGGAGTATATTTTCAAGACTTGGGCTATCCTTTAAGTTACGCACAGATACTGGTGTTGGGAGTATTGCTTTTTATCATAGTTTTTGGTGGCGTATATCAAGTTTGGTATAAGAATAAATACGGTGTGTGGTTCACAGACAAAGCAGAAATGGATAAGTTGCGAAAACTTACCAAGAAAAAATAATAGCGACATATTATGCCGCTATTTTTAGTACAAGGATTGGTGATTTTTAATCACTAAGGAGGGAATCAAGGTGGTTTAATGCTCTTGCTGCTTGTGCGAAATTCCCAGCCTCTAAGTATTTACGAGCTTTTTCTGTTAGCGCTGCATTATGAAAAATAATACAGCCAACTGCCTTAATCGATTTCTCTACAACCGTGTCCGAACTACCTTCATCAACCAACCTGAATAGTTTTGCGAGAATCAGTGCCTCGAAGTCGGGGTGCAGCAATATTTTAGGGAAGAAATTATCAAGCGCTTTAAGTCGGGCGTAGTGGTCACGATGTTTTAGCCCAGCCATCGTTAACTGTGATATTTCCAGTTCACTAAATCCGTGATTCTTTAGAGATGAATGAAACGGAGCGTAAATGATCAACCTTTGAGTCTCTACTGACACTCCTTCGCCTCTCTCTAAAATCTGAAGAAATATATCGATCATCTCTGGGCCACCAATACGACATACAGCGTTTATAACTTTTCTTACATCTTTTTCTTCGAGATCCAGTCGAAGTAAATTTCTGCATACTCGGGCAAGAGATACCATTAGTTTATCTGAGATAATACTCAGAAAACGATGACTGGTACTAATGCCTAAAATGGATAGTGACTCAATTGCTAGTTCGGGATAGCAATCGGTTCTAGCTAGAGAAGCTAGAGCCAAGTCTACTTTGTAGGTATGGCAGAGGGGTACTTTTGGGATCTCATACAAACCTAATGTTTTCAAATTGCCTACTCCTTCACATTTTACTTGTGGCTGAGTATATCATGGCAAAATAGAACGAAAGAGTTGTAACTAAAGTGTATAATTAGCAATGATGAGAATATTATATGTAGGAACCGCAGAATTCGCGATTAACCCTTTAGAAAAACTAGCAGAGCTAGATGACATAGAAGTTGTGGGTATTGTTACTCAACCAGATCGGCCTGCCGGCAGGGGGAGAGAGCTTTCTGTCACACCGATTAAACAGCTTTGGTTAGATAATCCAGAATTGAATAAAATAAGGCTGTTTCAGCCTGAAAAATTGTGGAATGACTCTGATCAGATTTTGACTGAACTTAACCCTGATCTGATAATTGTTGCTGCATATGGGCAAATGATCCCCGATAACATGCTTAATCAGCCTAAATATGGGGCTTGGAACCTACATGGTTCTTTACTACCAAAGCTGCGTGGTGCAGTACCTGTGCATATGGCCATACTCCAAGGTTTGGAAGAGACAGGGGTAACAATTCAACAGATGGTTAAAGAGTTAGATGCAGGTGATATTTTAAGTAAGAAATCGCTTTTAATTGACCCAGAAGACACGACAGAATCGCTAATGATTAAGATCTCATCTCTAGCTGCAGAAATGCTTCCGAAGGCATTAGAAGACCTAGAAAGGGGTGATTTGCAGGGGGTAGAGCAACATGAGTCGGAGGCTACCTTCTGCTATCAATCTGACATTTCTAAATCGAAGGCAGAAATCACAGAAAACACTGATGTAGAAGTCTCAGAGAGAATGGTAAGAGCATTCTATCCTTGGCCGATAGCTTGGATAGTACTTCCCGATTCATCTAAGTATGCGGGTAAGCGCGTGCAGATATTTGCGTCAGAGGTTGTAAAGAACCTAGATGTCGAGACAGACGAATTTATGTTTGTACATGAGAAGTCGATATACCTGAAACTATCTGGGGGGTATCTAAAAGTGAATAGTCTTAAACTTGAAGGGAAACAGATTCATCAGGCCAGTGACTATCTATATTTATTCGACTAAGGTAGCTGTTAATTGCTCAAGTTCTAGGTAGATATATTCTTCTGGCCAAGTAGAGTAGGCTTGCTCAAGCAGTTCAATTGCTTCACCACGATTGTTTTTCTCTATTTGGTAGTGAGCTGCGTTATACAGATTTCGTGCTGTGGTTTTTGGGACTCCTACATAGATATAGTAGATTCCAAATGCAGAAACTACTATCCCGCAAACGAATAAGAAGCTAATCAGCCTTTTTACGGCGTTTTTTGTTGGTGTATCGTTCTGCATAGACATCCATGAGTGAAGTAAAGAATACTGCGATTACTGGACCATATAGTATACCAAGTGGTCCAAATGCTGATATTCCTCCAAGAGCTGAGAATATTATGATTAATGGATGTAGCTCAACTGCGTTCTTCATTACTCTTGGTCTAAGAGTAGTATCGATCACGTTTATAATTACGGCGCTATAAATGATTAATATTATTCCTTCTATTGGGTTTCCCGTAGCTGCTAGAACTAATCCTATTGGGAACCAAACCAAACCTGAACCGACTGGTACAAGTGACAGAATCACCATCATCATCCACATTAATACAGGTGCTCCAACTCCTATAATTAGGAGCATTAAACTAACAGCGGAAGCTTGTGCAATGGCAACTAGAAAGCTTCCAGTAATAACTGCTCTGTTTGTATCTGTGAATTTTTTGAATAGGAGTTCGTCTAAATCATCGTCAAGTGGTGAGATCTTACTGAGTAGGGCAGGTAACTTGTCATACTCATTAAACATGTACAACATAGTTACTATTAACAAAAATCCGAAGAATAGTACGCTAATTCCTCCAGATACTATGCCAGTTAGTACAGGAGTAATGTTTTCTTGAATAGGAGTTAGGATCTGATTAACGGCACGATTAAGATCAATGTGAAAGAGATTGGTACCTGTTTCTTGCGATGATTCTTCAAGCAAATTAGCGTTCTTAAGCAGTTGTTCAAAATCTATGCCTGACGATTTAAGCGATATGTTTATATCGTTTAAGGTGTTGTTTATTCTTTCTTCTAGAGTCTCGAAAGTAGATTCAGTCTGGATTTCTTCTACGTTATCAAACTGTTGTTGGTTTTGCTGTTGCTGCTGGTTAAGGTTTAAGTCTTCTACAATAGTGCTAATCTCGAATGCACTCAGGAAACCGATAAAGATAATAGGAAGGACAACAAGCACCAAGGCAATAATTGTAGAAATAACACTCGATATTCCAGGCACCTTAATTAGGCCATTTAGCTTTTTATAGAATGGATAGAATATCTGCACTAATACAAGTGCAACGATAACAATGTCCATGAATGGGCTAAATATTCTCAGCATTATTGCTGCTAATCCTGCTAGAAGCAGAATAAAAAAGAGTCCTTTAAGGTCGAGTGATTTCAATTCCATAAGAAATTGTAGCGTAAATTATGTGTTAGTAGATAATAACGCCAGTATTTTGAAGTTTTGGCCACTGTACATTAAACTTAGCAACAGAGTAGGTTTGGTAACCCCACCAAGGATCGAGTGCGATAAAGCTAGTTGGGTTACTAGGGTCGCCATTGAATCCCACAACTAGGATTGAATGCATCCCACGAATTGACTCGATTGTTTGGGATGGATTCTCTACATTTCTCCAATCAGTTCTTTCTCCTGCACCACTAACACCGTTCCACCACCAAATTTGTACTGGATTGCCAGCATTAAGAGTCTGAGCAAGCCCAGTCGTATTCCAGTTTCTACGAAGCTCGGTTGTCACACCATAGTTAGAGTAAACCTGTCTTACAGGTGCCCAGTGTACTCCGTACGCTGTCTGGCCATTACCTTGAGTACCGGAACCGTTAGGGAATCCAACAAAGTATTTATTTGGGTCTGCCCAAGTACAGGTAGGACATCCACTCATCGGTTGATCGTATATTCCAATCTGGTTGTATATGATGTCAGTTTCGTTTGCATTTTTACCCTTCCAAGCCAATCCCATCTTTAGAGAAGCAACACTACATGAGTAATTAGAGTCTTGAAGATCAATATCTTCCGGACCAAACCCTGCAACGATGGTTTGATTTGGGATGGTTGTGAATTTATTAGTAAAGTCTTCTTTACTGTCTAGGCCATCAATCGTTTTTACTCCTTTGCGCACATTAATAGAGTAGGTAGTGTTAAAGGATAGGCTACTGTTTGGATTAAACGTCATTGTATTGTCCTGCCAGCTAAATGTTCCGGCAACAGCAGGAGAAATAGTGAACCTCTCTTGGGCTGAAGCTTGGTTGACTGCTTGATCGAACACAACAGTGATATTGCTGTTTCTGGCCACCCTTACTGTATTTCTCTTTGGACTAAAGTCAGATACTCTAACTGCTCCGATAGTAGTAAAGCTATGTTCGATAGCGATTTCAGACATTCCACCGTTCAGACTCTTCAACCCCTTATCAAATTTAATCGTGTATCTAGTTTCTTTTGGTAGTTCAGCAGTTGGTTCTATTACTAGCTTAGAGTTTGAGGTCCAGTTGATGGTGTAATCTATTACAGGCTCAAGTTGTAGCATCTGCTCAACGGACTCACGGTTCATCTCTATCTCGAATTCGATTGTGATAGGACTATCAATCTTTACGCCTGTTCCAGAAGGTGTAAATTTCTTTACTAGCGGAGCTCTGACGGTAGAGAATACTATCTCATGTACTTTATCTGGGTTATCTCTTTCTGTTATTTCTTGACTAAGGATATTTCGGGTAAGGTCAGCTCTGAATACAGATACAGTATATTCCTCGCTTTGAGCTAGATCTTGCTTAGGCTTTAGAATGAAGCTTTGATCTTCTAGAGCTTCAACTTCGAATTCTATCTTAGGCTCGATTTCAAAAGTCCAATCACTTAGTCCTTCGGTTGGTTTGTTCAGATCAAACTTTATCTGAGTATTGGTTGGTACTTCCACAGAACCATTTCCTGGGGCAGCAAAAAATACTTCAGGATCTTTATGAGTGAATAGATTCAAAGGGTGTTCATGGCTCTCATTAATTCCCCAACGGCGAACTCCTGTCATATACACAACAAGTCGGCGGTTTGGAGGTAGGGTTGTTTCTGGATAGAATCTTGCAACTCTAGTGATTGGTAAGAATCCAAGGTAGGGTTCATACTTCCAAGTTCCAGCTAGCTCTGTGTTAGAAAGTTGTGGATTTAGGGAGTCAATTTTAACAGGGATATTAAAGATTAGTTCGATTGGTTTCGAGTATGTATCCCAAGTAGATTCCCATTCTGGGTAAGAACTCTCAATTCTAGGTGCAGGAGAGTAGGCTCCAATTAAAATTGCCGCCGCGAACACAGGAATCGCCATGTTAGCCCAAAGTAATCTCTTGCTCCATAGAAATTTTAGTACCGAGAACTTCTTAGGTGCTGCTTCCGCTTCGGAGCCACCCTTAGAGTCAGATTTTTTGGCTATCTTAATAATCTTAGTTACAAGCCAGTAAATATCCACCAGTAATAGTAGGAGAACCGGTGTGGCAGCTATGATAACTAATATGTCAAAATCCATTCGAGTAGGGTAACTTATTGGTTAATTACTTCTTGTTCTCTTGCCCAAGGCGTATATCCATAGTAGGCATTTTCTAGGGTGCTATATACAATTGGTCCTGCATCGTCTTCGTATAGGTATTTACCTGTCTGATCAAACACTGCAGACATCTTAGTCTCGTCTGTACCACCGTTGTGGAATACTCTAAAGAATGGTGGGTGAGAAAGGTAGGTAAGTACCTGAGGCTCTAATAGCACCTGTCCTTTGTTAGGGTAGTTCGCATTAAACCTATCTATAAGATCTTGTGCATTATACCAATATGAGTCAGCTCCGTTGTTTGGGAACTCCCAGATATTAATGTGTGGAGCTTTTTCGCTATTTTGATCGTTTACATTTGGTTGGTAAGGTTTCGTTGTAGCTGTTAGATTCCATGAAGGTGGATACGCAACCTGTCTTGGATTCGAAGGTAAAGTTCTACCAGATGAATCCATTAAGAAGCCTGTTTCTGCTAATGCTTGTAGTGTATGTTCCTCGGTGAACCATCCACCCGCTCTGTAAGAAGTTGGGGCTAGTAGTCCGTTATCTTGGAATGTAAGTTTGCTCCAGTTTAAGATTTTCTTCATTTCTTCCTTAGTGTAGGCAGAAGTTAGCGTTCCATATCCGCCGCCACCTAGCCATGGAGCTACTGGACTATATTTAGGTGTTACGCCTGCTGCGATTACCATGTCAGTCCACATATGTAGGTGAAGTCCAATCTCGTCATTATAGTTCTTTGCTCTATCTTGAACCCAAAGTGTGTATCTATCGGCAAGGTTTGCGTCGATATCGGAGGTTACGTATATTCTCGGATTAAAGAAGTGAGTCATCGGCATACTATATTTCTGTGCCATCTGATCCAGTGCAGGGAGCCAGTTGAAGTCAGGGATTACGCTACCTTCCCAGTCTTGCGTCCAGGTCACATAAAGAGGGTAGGTGACGAAGAATTTACTGTTGCCACTAGTGATTAGCTTTAGTTTATCTTCAGGCTCGCGGGCGATTGCTCTGATTGTATAATTTCCTGCTTCTAGATCTCCTACTGGTACTTGAGCCTCGAATTTACCATTACCCAGTTTGTCCATACTGCCTCTTACATCTGTACCTACAACATTAAATGTGACGATGCTATCAGGTGATAGATCGGCATCTAACTGCACAGTATATTTCATTGTCCTTAATTGTAAAGCGGATATACCTTCTTTTAGATGCCACTTTTTGCCAACTGTTCCGTTCAGTCTGTGTTTGAACTCATCACTCAGAGCTAGTCCTGCTGTTTGAGCAGAATCTGGAGCATCATTTGCTGTAGTAGCCTTATTGTTGTTTGGGTTTCCGTAGTAAAGGAAGTATCTATCGTCCGATTGTCCTCCACCGATACTCTGTTGGGTTGCAAATTTTACTGTTGCGTTTGCGGTGTTTGCGCCTTGCAAAGAAAATGGTAGTTCGATAAATAAGTCTTCGTTTGTGTTATAGAAGATGATTCTTACGTCATTTCCGTTTGTCTTTGATCCCTTTGCTACAGCTGCTTTATGGTCAAAGCTGAGCTGGTACCAATTACCACTGGTTATAGGGAATGTTCCTTCATTTGTAATAGTAATTTGGCGGAATGCATAATATGCATGATCCCACCAGAATGGCCATTCTTCTTCTCTAAGTAGTCTTTTCTTGAAAGAAACATCCTCAGGCTCTAGGCTTGTGGCGCTTACTTGGCTTTGGAAAGCAGTCAATCCTACTACTACAGCTAGCAATATCCAAATCGTGTTTACGATAAGCTTTTCGCTTACTAACCAACCATATTCAGAGTCGCTCTTATCACTTTCCTTAAGATTAGTAATTATGCTTTCTAAGAAGGCTGTAACAACGAAAGTTAATAATAGTAGTAGCAAGAATAATGCTACGACTACGATAGAAGATTCGTGATGTTGGTCATGTGTTATGTACTTATATAAGAATAGTATTATGGTGTGTACCACAAAGAAATCAAAAGCTTTCGTGCCCATATAGTGCAGCAGTACTTGGAGCGGCCCAAAGATTTTTCCGTAATTAGTCAGCTGTAGAATTAACCAGAACACATAGCCTGTGAATAACCCAATTGCAATCAGTAAAATGGAAGGAGGAAAGCGAAGTGTTGGATCTAAAAACTCGAAACCAAGCTGCCCGAAAGTTACTGTTCCAGCGAAGATGAGTAAGCCATTCAATACAAGGACATAAGTTGATATTTTGGTCCTGATATCTTTGTCTGAATGTCTAAATAAGAATTTACCCCATCCCATTCCAAAGAAGTAAACTATAGAGAACTGCAAGATAGGGAAGGTGTGGATGTTTTCGTGCCCTGCCAACAATGCTTTATAACTGTTTAGAGGATCACCAAGATCGACTTGGGCTAGGTAAGTTCCTGCAGCGTAAAGTAGTATCCCTAGTATTACTAGTAAAATCGGGAATTGTGTAAAGAAATGATACACTGGCCTTAAAAGTAGTAGTAATAGGTTGAACAGTACAAACGCTAAGATGAATTCTGCAAAGGGTGGGAATACTTGTAATGTAAGGATTTTTATCAATACTTCCCATGTATCTGCACTAGGAGGGAAGCTGAGTTGTGGTACCGAAGAGACTATGGCAACTATGTAATAGCCTAATAGAATGAAACCAGTTCTGATAGCAATTTTGTTTCTACGACGAGCGATTTCTGGTCCGTGTTCATCACTCTTATATTTAACGAATCCAAAATACGACGATGCACCAGAAAGGAATAAGAACATAGTAAAGCTAGCAATTCCACCAAAGATACCTAAATTAGTAATTATTGGGTCATCGCCAATATGAAAGAATGCAATTGCATGAGTGATTATCATCAGCATTACTGCAAAACCACGCCAAATATCTATCCCCACTTCACGACGGGGCTTTAATATATTGGGAGTTCTAGGTACACGCTCACCCCCTAATTTGCTTGCCTTTGCTGATTTAATTCGCATCAGTACAAGGATAGCATGATCCCCTTTCAGAGAAAACAGTTCTAGTGTTTCTACTTGTGAACTGCATACCGGATTTGTACAATAAACGATGGGCAATTGGCATACAAAATCTTTCTTCAGTACTGCCTACGTTCTACTATTTGCATACTTGCTACTGATCCCAGCTTTGATGATTTTTAGACAGACAGCATCTTACGTCTACGCCTACCCGGTTGAAGAGTCCAAAGAGACTATCGAAGTGATCTCTGAGGCTTCTACGGTGAGCTATTCTGACATTTCGTTGCTATTTGGCGGAGATATTATGCTTGCTAGGACTATTGAACCTCAGATATTAAACAATGGATTTAATCCTTTTAAGAATGTTATTGAACTTTTTGACAGCAATGATTTAGTCGTAGCAAACCTTGAGTATGTTGCAGCATCAAAAGGTATTCAACGACTTGGAAAGCTGTATACGTTTAGAGCAGCTCCAGAAACTTTAGACGTTCTGACTCACTCAGGCATTGACGTTGTAAGTGTAGCGAATAATCATGCAGGGGATTATGGACTAGAAGCTTTCTCTGAGATGTTACAAAACCTGAGACAGAGGAATATTGGATACTTTGGAGGTGGTAGCAATGTTGAACAGGCATATGCACCATTATATGTGAGTATAAAAGGGGTCTCGATCGCGCTAATAGGATTCAATATGATCGAGATTCCTTGGTTCGCTGCCACAGAAGAATCGGGTGGTATTGCTTGGATAGACGAGTCTCGACTTTCTGAAACAATTAAACAGGCGGACGAGAATAGTGACTACGTAATTGTAATGCCACATTGGGGTTTAGAGTATACTGCCCAACTAAATTCAGATCAGCAACGGCTCGGTCGGTTGGCAATAGATTCAGGGGCCAATTTGGTAATAGGCGGACATTCACACCACATACAACCAAGCGAGAAATACTCTGAAGGAGAAATATTCTATTCTATGGGTAATCTAGTATTTGATGGTCCAGGACCAGCTGGATGGGGCTTTGGAGAATTTATACAAATTGAGATAATAGACGGTGGGCTCTCTACATCAAAGATTCCTTATCAAGTCCTGCAGAGCGGGGAAGTAGTCTTACTTTAGCTGTTGTAGAAGTCAGGTGCTGGTTCTAGCAGGTATTCGTTCTTTGGTCTTGTCACGAAAAGATATACCAACAGACCGGTACCTGTTATTAGTAGAAACCCTCCAAATGCCATAAGCCCAGTCAATTGCTGCTCTTCGATAAATTTATTAATTTGGGCAGGTATTGATTCATCTGTATCTTGGAATGTGCTGGCTCCAGCGACTCTACCTTCGGAGTACCTAGATTCTTCATTAACTGCAGATACTGTATAAGGTGAACTTGCTTCTTGTTTAGAGAGCTCAATGAGTTGAATAGGTAATACTAGGCTCACCATAATGGTAGATACAATTAACAGAATCTGACCAAGTGATACTTGTACCTTTGTAGTACTAGGCGGCTGGTTATACATCCTACATACTATCAAAAACCAGAAGGAACTAGCAGCTTCGTCCTAGATATGTCCTAATATTGCTGCAGTGTTCGGGTAATGTTTTCGCATAGTAATTAACACCATCTGCAGAAATAAAGAAATAATAGTCGTTTGGAGTAGGTTGATCTACCGATACTATTCCATCCATACCAGGGTTTGCGATTGGTGTTGGGGGTAGCCCAGGAATTTTACGTGAGTTGTAAGGGTCGTTTAGGTTGTCCAGGTCTTGCTGGGTAATCTCGTAGGACCAATCCTTCTTTGGGTAGAGTAATGGAGCATCTGAACCTAGTGTTGTTCCTTCTCTAAATCTATCCAAGAATATATCAGATACCAATTTCATATCAGCTAAATTATTGGCTTCACGCTCTACAATAGTAGCCATTGTAAGTTCTGCATAGAAAGTGTCTAGTTGTCTTGGATTAGCAGGGTCTATCCCGTTTTCTTCCAATCTGCGAATTAAAGTAGATATCTGAAGTTCTATTACATCTAAAGTGTCTGCATCGGTTCCAAGAGTGTAAGTATCTGGGAATAAGAATCCTTCAAGTGACTTGCCTGCAGGTTTAAACTGATCTATAAACTCCTGAGTCTCCTCACTAAATTCGTAGCTGTCTGGGTTACCCGCAACTTTTAGGTATTCTGACTTGCTGAATAAGCTATCTTCAGCCTCTGTGAAAGCCTCTTCGAGGATGTCTGCAATCTCGTCATAGCGAAGTCCCTCAGGGATCGCTACAGATATGAATGTAAGGTTTGGACCTTCTGCCATATCTAGCAGGATAGTTTCTAGATTTTCTCCACCAGATAATATGTAGTCACCGACTTGAAGATTAACAACAGGTTTGTTTAGGAATAAGTAGATTTTATAGGCATTAATATCACCAACTAATCCCGCTTCTACCAGCTTCGGACCAACCGTAGAAAGTGTGTCACCTTCCTCAACCTCTATAGTATAAGTCTCTCCTGCTGTTCCGGCAGGGGAGTTGACTGAGTTTTCGTACCACCTAAACGCTATAAACGCTGATACTGCAATCAGTATTAATAGCAAAGTAATCAAAAATAGGGCAACTTTTAGGCAGCTAATTTTACGTTTTGGTTTTTGTTGTTCTCTCATGGTCTAAATAGTCTTGAAGAATAATTCTAGCAGCTTCGCTATGTTCACTAACTCCAGCGATCTTCGTCCTTGCTGCTAGGGCAGATGTCATAGTCTCGTTCCAAAGAATATATGGGATTTCTGTTCTTTTGTGAAGTTCATTCGCAAAATCCTCCACCTCTTTCGACATCTCTGTCTGTTTGTTTTCTAGACCTTCTGGAAGTCCGATAATTAGTAAGCCTACCTCTGAAAGTGTTTCTAGATGTTGTTGTAATAATTTTGCGGGAGACTTTTTGCCGACTACTGTAACTTCGCTGATTGGTCCAGCGATTGCGATCTGGGCGTCGGCAATTGCAAGTCCTATATGTTTCCTACCATAGTCTACTCCAATAATGTTACTCATTTTTGTCTGAAAGGTTTGGTTAACTTGCTTATTATCGCACGTGTGAGTTGAAAATAACCAAAACTCTCTAAACTGATGCTCGACTTCTCCCTATTTATTAGCTTTTCTACGTCTTGTTTTTCTTCCTCGATTTTGAGCTTTTCTTGCTGTAAATGATAGATCTCTTCTGCCATTCTAGTATTTTGTACCAACAATTCTT
>CAYGMI010000004.1:32014-34602 GCA_964351125.1 uncultured Candidatus Saccharibacteria bacterium
GCATAGAGTTTATAAGCCTAACTAAACGATTAAAGTTTATAGAAAATCCAGGGTTGTGAGGGTGTAATAACTTATTTATTTGGTTTAGGCCGATTATCCTATCCTTACTAGGTTCTATTCCCCAGCGCCCAGTAAGCTTTCTAACTAATAGAGCAGTATTGATATACATTTTATCGTCTATCTTGCTACCTGCATTACCTTCTAGAGCTATACCGATAGTGTAGAGGTTGGGGTCGATGTTTGGTTTGGCGTACTTCCAAGTTGATTGAGCAGTCCCAGGGGAGTGCCATGCAGTATGTTTATCTTCAACTAGTAACCAGATATCACCACTTCTAGTGACTATATAGTGAACAGAGTGTTTGTTTTCTTTAATATTAGACTTAGATATCGCTGTTTCTAGGTCGCTATCCAACATTTGAATGACAATACCTTCTGGTTTGTGTTTTTGGCGGCCTTCTGAATAGTTCGAAACCTCCCGCTTAAAAATTTGCATGGGCAGATATTAGCTTATATATAAACCAATGAGCAAGGAAATAGGGATTATTCATAGAAAGTAAAAAACGTGTCAGGTAGCCAAGTGTGCGTTTGTTTTTCTATAAACTATTTATTAACTTTTCTTTGCTAGGTTACAGAATGCTAGTTGAATTACTTTGGCCAGAATATTGTATGGGTTGTAGTAAACCAGGAAGCTATATATGCAGGAGTTGTCTCCGGCAGTGTGCATTGGTTAACTACGAGCAGTATTGCCATGTATGTGGAGTAGTGTCTCGAAAAGTCTTAGTACATAAGAACTGTATGGAGTATACGCATCTGGATGGGGTATACGTAGGTTATGACTATTCTGGAATAATAGAGAATGTTGTCAAAAAAATTAAGTATGGAGGATTCTATGCATTAAGAGATAGTCTGCTAAACCCCATAAGTTTCGACTTGCACCAGTGGGTAAACGTTTTAGATATTGACTTGATAACTTGGATACCTACGGCCAGAAAACGTAAGTGGGAGAGGGGATTTAATCAATCTAAGCTATTCGCAGATAAGGTTGCCAAAGAGAGTCGGTATTCTGCAGAGGTTTTATTGTTACGCACTAGCTATGAGCATAGTCAGGTTGGCAGCAGCGCAGAGGAGCGTTGGCAAAACGTAAAATCTAGCTTCAAAGTGGTAGAAGATATGGTTTTACCAAGTTCAGTTCTGATTATCGATGATGTTATGACCACAGGGGCCACATTAGAAGTGTGTGCTCAGAAGCTAAAAGGTAAAGGAGTAAAGAAGGTTTATGCAGCGGTGATAGCTCGTAATCGGCCTATAAATAAAGAGAATATGCTATAATAATGTCTGCCAGAATGATGTTCGCGGAATGCAAAGAATGTATTCCGGGGATGCTATTTTCGACAGCATACTCAGATGTTTGAAGCAGGTCAGAGCTAGATCGGGTGCTCTGTAAAAATAAAACCGACTTTCTCGCAAGAGAAATTTTGACAACAAACGTCAATAACTCAATTACAGCAAAGATCAAGAACGCTTACAGCAACGTAGTTGCAGGTATCGATTCAGCTTTTGCTAATCTATCCCTAGCGTAATTGTGTCTTTGTGTAGCCGAAGATAAACAGTAAGCTACCGTCTACTATGCGCTTCTTCTGGTGAGACATAGCTAGGCGACACTCAGCCAGAATGCAATGCAGTATTTGTTTGTAGTGCTGCACCATGTTTGTATACAAGCGCACAGTCAGTGTTTTTGTTGGTTTTCTATACTGATTGTCAAACAAACCAACTACATCTGTACACTTTAGATACGTTGAATAAGCTGGACAGGGGAAAACCCCTCATCTCCACCAAAAGGGCGCCTTTAATATTAAGGCGTTTTTTTGTGGCTAGATATTTACTTCTTCTCTAGTTGCAGCTACTGATGCTATCCAAACGTGATAACATCACGTTTGGAGTATGGTAATATACTCTGCTAACCAGCAATCACTTAACTATCACACTATTCAAATGGACCTAGGCGTAATCCTATTTTATCAGCCAATTTTTAACCTAATCGTAGTTCTCTACAGACTTTTTGGTAATAATCTTGGTTTTGCAATCATTGCATTAGCTTTGATTTTTAGACTCATAACTTTCCCTATAACCATGCGTCAAATTAGTATGGCCAAGACTAATAAGGAGTTTTCGGAGAGGGTGAATGACGTAAAAGAGAAGCATAAGAAGGATAAAGATAAGCAAGCAGAGGAGATGATGAAGATTCAGTCTGAGTATCTTCCTGGACAGCTAAGTGGTTGTTTTACAATGATTCTTCAGTTCATTATGTTGATAAATGTGTTCAATGTGATTAGGAACATGTTGGAATTCGGCGCGATAGCATTTAACGACGTTGCATATCCTTTTATAGACAAGTTCCCTGTAGATAAAGTCATCAACGATCAATTCTTTGGACTAACTCTGACCCAGTCAGCAAATGGGATAGGGTTTGATCACCTTTCAGAATCATGGCCGTACTTTGCCTTGGCAATCTTGGTAGGAGTAGTGCAATTTGGCTCAACTAGAATATTGATGGGAATGCGTAAAAAAGACCAAACTGAAGCAGAGAA
>CAYGMI010000005.1:0-1231 GCA_964351125.1 uncultured Candidatus Saccharibacteria bacterium
ATGTAATATCACCTATCTGGAATTTTACAAACTCACGGATCATTAACTTCACTTCCTGCTGTGAAGCTACCCCAATGTCTATCAACTCTTTAGGATTAAATACACTTACCATTAAACGCACAGCAACCAATCTCAAGGTATAGTCTTCTTGCATAGCTAAAACTTGTGGCAATCCGCTAATTGCCATTCTACTATTTGGGAATCTAGAAGTTATCTTCCCATCTGTAGCCATTAGCTTAAGTACTTCATCGTGAATCAAAACTACATCACTAGAGTCTAATAGAATTTCTAGCTCATCTATAATTCTGCGTGTCTGTATGAATATCGAGTCGAATATTTCTGAGATAGTTACTCCTTGGTCTACAAATCCATTTGGAGGAGTTAGGAAAAACCAATTTTTCTCTTCATAGATTGCTAATTCTCTTCTCATCCCTAAGATCCCTTCCTTGAGTACATTTATATATTCTAGTCTCAGTTCTGTGTTCTCCTCTGGTTTTCGAGTCATATTCTATATTGCAACTATATAAATAATGAATTCATCTAAAAAATGCCCTAGTGGGCATTCTATTCAACATATTCTAAGCTTCTATTAATAAGTTTGGTTGATCAAATCCTGGAAATAGATCGTCATAAGCGTAACGCATTCCAGTATGTGGTCTTGGTTTGGATTGTTTAAGTGGGGTGTATACTGCAACTTCAATTTGTACTAATCTTCCTAAATTCTGAATTCTGTTCACTCTCATGAAGGACGCATCATAAATAAATCCGTTCTCCAGTTTCTGAGTACTCAATTCGCCTCCCTCAACCGCAGATGCCACAATATTAGTTTCAGGATCATCTATATGAGTTATTACAAACTTCATATAGCAGTCATTGCCGTGTATGTCATTACAAATGAAATCTGTTGGAGTGGCTACATATCCATGAGCCAATTGTATTGACTCACCAGTACCAGACATAGTCTCGAAAGTTACTGTTTTAAGAGTTTCTGTATGTTTAAATTGTTCTTGCGCGGAATTACTCCACACATCTCTCAAATCCATACCAGATTCTATCATAAATTAATGTAAATGGTATGTATCCCCTATAGAAGTGGGGTTATTATTCCCGAGCTCAGAAGCTTTGAGATCGAATTCGAGATATACTTTGGTGCAGAGGCAGATAGCGCTAGTAGTTTCTTCCTTGCTATCTGTGATTCCAGTTCTGATGAATATAGATATTCTGCAGAATA
>CAYGMI010000005.1:1241-4588 GCA_964351125.1 uncultured Candidatus Saccharibacteria bacterium
CTATGTTGTAGCTCGACTAAGTCTCTTAAATTTCGGATCGCAGTCCTACTACCTAGTTTAAATAACAAATAGTTATATACAAATTTGGATTTACTAGGAACACTTTTTCCTATCCTAAATTTATCTTCAAGAGCTATAACTTCTTCTAGGTTCTTTAGAGTAACTTCGATATCTTGACTATCAAAGCCGAGGATCGTTTTGTTTTCCTTTATGTACCTTTGCTCTTTGGCTAATTTCTCAATATTTTCTGCACCTTCAAGCATCTCTAGAGCTAATTCAGTACTACCTATTCTTGAATAAACCACTGCCATTCTATTCGCTGTCCTTACAGACCTTTCCTCTTTAGGTTCAAGCTGAGCTACCTCATCTAACAACTCATTAGCTTTTCGAATATCTCCCATCTGAGCCGCAAACCCTGCAAGTCTAATCTTAGTTCTAACTCCTATATCTCCCTTAAAAGCTTTTAGGGTCAACTGATTTGCCAAATCAATTTCTTCTCTAATTTCTGCAATGACACTCTGTTGATCTATAGCTTTTTTTCTAATCCGCCCAGATTTATTATGTTCGGCGACTTTCACGGAGTTGCTTAAGAATGCAGATGCCGCATCAAAATCTCTTTTATGTCTGGTAACTAGTCCTCTATAGCAGTCCAAGTAAGCGAATACTTCCTGCTCTCTATACTTTGAATTGTGTGACTGTTCTAGGGCATCTAAAATACTTGTTGCTTTTACCAAATCTCCATTCTCAATCGCATTATTCGCATCATCTATATCTAGCCTATCTACGTTCTCTGTACTCCCTAAGAGATTCGCAGTTTTGAACAATGATCTTTTAATTTCCCAACTAATTAGAGACGCCAAGTACTGTCCCTTGCCTGCATGTAGTTGTTCAGCTCTAGAGCACAACAAAGAATAAAGCCCAACAGGTAACCTTAAATTAAAATACTCCACTGGATGTGATTTACTCCAGTTAATGACCGATATATCAGATGGTGAGGTTCTTAGAGCATTTCTAATCAACCTAGCCTTTGTTAGTCCCCTGGTTTTAGAAAGATTAGATAATTCTATAGCCAGTTCAGATGGAATCTGAAAGTTTATTCGAACATATGCTTTCTGTGTCATATCGGATTATATCCCGTAAATAAAAATGACACAGAAATACTTATGACTTTTCATTTCTAAACTAGCAAAAATTCCCATATATACTTAGGGATTTAATAAATATATATTGCATGATATAATCATATAGTAAATTATATCCTAATATACTTGTTTATAAGGCAATTACGAGCTGAATAGTTTCGACTTATTAGCCGTGAATGATTAGAATCCAAGCGAATAGAATGCACTTTCGCAATATAAAGTAAGCGTTATGCTTATAATTCTGTTTAGACAATCTTGATATATTCATGTATATACCAAATGAGATTAGTATTTAACTACAACCCAACAAGAAAATGTATAGATTTGATGACTACTACAAATCAAGTGCTTTGGCTCCAGAAAACGAGCATTTATGGGAAGGATATGGCGGCGATGGCATCAAGCCAGAGCAAGTACCTAACATACTATCAATGCTTAGTGATGACGTAGCATTTAACTTAGCAATAAAAACTCTAATGCAGCATAAATTTCAATACGAAAATCCAGTTACTAGAGTAGATAATAGTAAGTTTAACGGAAGAGGTGGTTCCAAAATTATCACATCTCCAGATACATGGGCCTACTTTGTCGCAGGTCTAGAGGCTAGTGGAGTAAAAGACAAGCAAGACTCTAGAATATTAGGGCCTTGGCTACAGGTTCTTTATAACTGGTTAACCCTTGATGGCAACGGGGAATTCGAAAATAGCCTTAAACAACTGTTCGAAATATTCTCAACCCATAGTAGGGAGTTCATAGAGTATATATTCTTTGGCACTTCACAGATATCGCCAGAAGTAATGTGTAAGTTAAAAACGATCGGTATTCCTGAATCGTATTTTAAAGTAGTAGCAGAAAGAGTCAGAGAAGCTCATAGTGCCAATCGAGACGGTCTACTGTTAAATGAGATAGATTTATCTACCCCAGTACATGGAACAGAGTTGATGCTAGGTAGAAATCTAGAATATATCCCCCACGGCATGGCTTTTCCAGAGCTTGAACAACTTGAGAATGTAGACTTGTTTAACGGCATCGAGGTCGAATATAAGCCTGGTATGTTTATAAGAGCAAGACTTGTACATCCCACCGACATTCAATCAATTGAAACTGTTGCACGAATGAGAGGAGCAGG
Source organism: uncultured Candidatus Saccharibacteria bacterium (assembly GCA_964351125.1). GTDB lineage: Bacteria > Patescibacteriota > Dojkabacteria > J137 > JAEUSD01 > CAYGMI01. The sequence continues at coordinate 3,513 of CAYGMI010000005.1, forward strand.
ATACGCAAAATATGGAGCAGAGGCTTTTAAGAAAACCAGAGCAGAAAGCATAAACCCAGAAAAAGCATATCTATGCCTAATAGAAGTTGGGCGGAAAAACTCAGCAGGAGACATAGTCAGAATTCCTCAATCTACCATTACAGTGGAATATGGAGGCGAAGTAGAAGGAGAGCGACCACTTACAGAGACATTAAGACTTATGAGTCCAAAATCAATCCTAGACAGAGAATGGAATTTCTATACTCTAATCTGGGAAAAGCTTGGTGTAACGATGGAGCAATATGCAAATGGTGAGGCAGAAGGTATACATATGACCGGCCTAAAAGAACTTAGGAGTGAAGATACATTAGAAGATACATTAGGCTTAGCTAGAGGTACCTTTAAACACATGTCTGAAATAGAGTCCTTAGCGTTTTTTGACATAAATGAAGATACTTGGGCTGGCGTTTTAGATGGCTCAATCAATATTCCTGATACTCTACCAGACAAACCAAAAGCAAATATACGCACTTTTGGATTTGAATACATAACTGCAATACTGGTTGTTGGTGAAGCTACAAGAAGATACGGAGCAAAAGCAATGGGAGCAATGCTTCAGCCTAAATTAAGTAGCATCGTATCTAGAGCAACAGGTGTAGAAATCGATAAAGAGAAAGCAATGGTATTGAATCCTCTACGAAGAAATAAACCTGCACACCTAAACGGTACGTCACTTAATTTAGACTATTTCTTGCACTTTTACCCTTATTTCCTAAAAAGCTTCGTACATAAATGCCTAGGGATGACCAAACCACTAGAAAGCATTAATATAGAAGAAAGAGAAAGGTTAGACGAGCTACTAAAAGATAAAGCGACTAAAATCGCCTTCGAACTAGAGCTTATCGAGTTTATTTTAGATAATGAACCTGAAGATCTAGGACCCATAATGGTCCTTGTGGATCAACAAAAGTATATGGCTGCGCTCATTAAATCGATTAACTTAATGAGAGGGCTAGAACCTTCTGAAAAGATTGGAGAGAGAACTTTACTTAAAGAAGCATAATTAACCAATAGAGATATGGCACTAGCATCAACAT
>CAYGMI010000005.1:4598-6981 GCA_964351125.1 uncultured Candidatus Saccharibacteria bacterium
CAGTATCATTAGATAGGCAGAATGTAACCCCACCTAGTGAGAGAATAAAACACATCAACTTTGAACTTTCATCTTTTTACAGAAAACATGAAGAGGTAACAAGCAATGGGGATATGATCTTTCATCATGAAGAATTAAGCCCCACCTTAGTAAGAGCAATAATGAGCCTCCAAGAATCGACATACTTTGATGAGGGAGAAATAAGACGATACAAAGTAAAGTATATGGATTTAAATATGATCGAGGTAATAGATGAGACAGGTGGAAAATTTATGGAAGACCCAGACTTTGAGTTTAGAGCTTTCTACTTAAGCCACCCTGCAGAAATCCATATTATTCCTGATGTTGATCTTTATAGAGCCAAAGCGGTTTCAAGGTCTTTTCCAATTATAGGTAATAAAGAGCACTTAGACGAAGTTGTATACGGTATGGAAGGCGGGGTAAATGAGGATAATGGGAAAATCTATGAGGCAATAATGAGCGACCCTAATGTAGAGGCGATTAGAAATTTTAGAGTAAGCGTTGTAGGCGCTGGAGAAGTAGGGAGCTGGGGGATGATACTAATGACTATGTTAGGTTTTGAAAATGTTCAATTCTTCGAGAAGGAAGACGCAAGACTTAGCGGAAAGCACACTGGAAAGATGCCATACCTTTCACACGACAAAGGAAGACTAAAAAGCCAACTAATGCTTCAAAGGTTACATTCTATGAACCCTTTGACTCAAGCGGAATACTCAGGAGAAATGTCACCAACAAATCTAGAAAAGCTAAAGGGATCAAAATTAATCATCTCGGCAATGGATAATACTGCTGCAATGGCAGATATCCATGAGTTTGCCTTTAGTAATAGGATTGATCTACTACTGACCACAGACATCGGAAAGGGTGCATTCTCACAATTATTCAGATATTCGACAGGTGAAATTGAACTACTTCATGGTCTAGTCACCCCTGAGGAACTAAGAACTGCACAGAGAGAAAAAGAGCAGAAAGAGGCTGGCATAATTCCTATCAAGGAAGATAAAACCCCATCACCAATTACCAAAATGCTAGGGATGCACAGGATGTTCACTCAGTTCGACTTCGAAACAGTAAAAGCATTCCTTTTTAAAGAAGCAAAGGATGACTTTGGATACTTACCCCAAGATCCTACGGCAGCTTTTTCTTCTGCGGCAATGACAAGTACGATCGCTTGGAAGCTAGCCACTGGCCAAGAAATAAAGGGTAACGCCTTCTCTTTAGATCCTGATACAGAAACAAACAGAGGCTGGTTAGGAAGAAGAATCCAGTATCTAATTAACGCAGGTCAGGCAGGTATAATACAAAGGCTAAAATTGCTAAAAGACATTAAGACTTCTGTGAATCCAGAATTTCAAGAAGCTTAATTGCGATGTAGTAATACCCATGTAATAATGGGAAATGCAAGAATTTGCTTCTGTAACAATCATCGGAACTTTAATTGGGATTCTATTCCTGGTTAGAACAAGAAGCAAATCAACACTCAGCACGTTATCCTTTCAGCTACTCCTCATTTCGATTGCTGCATGGACAGGATTAAACTATCTATCCTTGCACTCCGCTTCCGAACAAGAAACACTATTTTGGATAAGAGCGGTAATGGCAGCAACTGCAATGATGGCAGTTGGAGTGTTCTTGCTAGGTGTCTACTTTCCCGACAACAATCCTTTAATACCGAAAAACCTCATAGTTTCTGTACTGCTAGCATGTGGAGCTCTAGTCTTCCTTGCCTTTACAGATTTGATAATCAAGGATGTGACTATTTCCAACGGAAACATCCAACCTCGCTTCGGAGATTTAATACCTCTATATGGAATAATAGTTTCAGGAGTTATAGTGTTTTTTGGCTATCTTACTTATAGAAGATCAGCATCGTCTACCGGTAGGGTTAGACAACAGATATCATACCTTTCCACAGGACTAGGAGTTACCGTTGTATTAGCTTTCGTTACAAATTTCATCTTCGTAGTACTCTTAGGTATATCAGATTTCGTAGTATTTGGCCCATTCTTCGCACTTATATTCGTATACTTCGTTACCTTAGCAATAATTAGACACAGATTATTCGAGATTAGAGTACTCTTGGGAAGGATAATCTATTTCGGGGTACTTACATTTATTCCATATCTATCCTTTGTATTGCTAAATCTACTTTTCGGTAATTTATTACAGGATGATACTGGAGGTACAGCCGTAATACTATATATCCCGGCTGCAATAGCTTTCGTTATTCTATTTCAAAGCTTTGATGAGCTGCTAAAAAATCAAATTGCTATTAGGATTATTAATCCTGGATATAACCCACTTGAGGCCTCAGATAACTTTAATAATGAGGTTAGTACAGAGTTGGATCTAGAGTTTATCT
>CAYGMI010000005.1:6991-20568 GCA_964351125.1 uncultured Candidatus Saccharibacteria bacterium
CTAATAAATACTTTCAGCTGATAAGCAGATCAATAAGACCAGCTTTTACTGCAATAATAGTAGAAGCAAGCCCAGAAGATGACAGTAAATTATTTACTAACCATAAGGACAACAATACCTTTACCGATAGAAATAGAGAAGACATTCGTAATGCCACTCTTACCTTATGGTCAACAGTAGGACCACACCCAATAATATTCGATGAAATTGATATAGAGGCCACACAAGGAAAGTATGTAAATACCATTAGCATCGTCAAAGATCTAAAATAGATGATGGCCGACTTATCTATCAGAGTAATTTACCCAATAAAGACCAAAGATAGCACTATTGGTTTACTATTATTCGCACAGACAGAATCAGATTATCCTTTTACACAGCAGGACCTTGATTTTATTAGCTCCACAGGGAAAACACTATCAGCTGCCATAGAGCGATCTCTACTTTACACTGAGGTACAAGAGTTTGCACAAACCTTGCAGGGAAAAGTAGATGATGCCACAAAGAACCTTCAAGAAGCCAACGACAGCCTCCAGAGTACTCTTAATCAACTGCAAGAGATTCGACGTAGAGAGCGCGATATGATCGATGTGATGGGACATGAGCTAAGAACACCAATGAGTATTGTCCGAAACGCACTATCTCTACTTGAGCGTGAATATCAAAAGACAAATGGAAACATCAACCCCGAGAAACTTCAAAAGTACCTAGAAATGGGTGTTGAATCTGCAAAAAGAGAAGTAACACTAATAGAGACACTTCTTAGTGCTACTAAGGTGGATGCATCCAGAATTCAACTTCACTTAGTTAAATCGGATTTTAAGGATGTGATACACGACTCAATTGAGGGTCAAGAAGCATTTATTAAAGAAAAAGGCCTCACACTTGTATACAATCCTCCAGATCACGACATCTTCGTATATTGCGACAGAACTAGGGTTCAGCAGGTAATGGATAACTTCTTAAGCAATGCGGCAAAGTATACACAAGCAGGAGAAATTAAAATTGATATCTGGAATACCGCAGAACAAGGATGGATCAGCATTAAGGACACAGGAATAGGTGTAGATGAAGAAGATCTAAAGAACCTAGGTAAGAAATTCTTCAGGGCCAAACAATACATCTCTACAGAAGACAGTCAGGGCGAAAAAATCATCAGGCCCGGCGGTACCGGACTTGGTCTCTACGTTACTTTCGAGCTTATTCGCATCATGGGGGGTGAGTTGTATGTAAATAGTGTTGTAGGACAAGGAACTACATTCACCTGGGCTATGCCTCTTTATAAAGGCCAAGAAGAACAGCAGATAGACCAGACCTTCGATACCGATGGAAAAACACGTATTCACGAGCACATAATAATAAACGGACAACCACCAACTCCTCCTCAGGCTACTTAATAAGGTAGTAAGGTAGTAAGCTAGTTAGTTAATCATTCAGCAGCATTCCCTCCTCTAGATACCTTCAAATCTACCCGCATCCTACTCGCAACCCTCTCATTACTATTAATACTACACAGCAACCACTGTGGACAACTGTCGTAGATTAGTTGCATGACCTGACCACGATGATGCAAAAATACTTAATAACAATGCAAACCGCAATGCTTCACTAAGATAAATTGCTGAGCATAAAGTCTAGAATAATTCGTATCATGTACTCTATCAGGCATTACACAACATCAGGTAGGGTGGGTTTTATACTTTTTAGCGGCAAAATCCATACACTTAGAATAGAGTCCTGCACGGCACTAACTACATTAATACTAGAAACTCTAGCTAGGGGATACAGAAAAAGTTAGTGGTTACGTATAGATATCGTCCTTAACAACCTCTCAGAGTGGACAAATACCCCTTTTCATCTGCCGGCACAGTACGCCCGAAAATAACACCCACCACAACAAATCTTTACTCGGAACCCGATAAGTATTAAAAAATATGGTAAATATACGTGTATAAAATATAAACACCGACTTTACAGTTGAACGTATTTCCACCCCATTTTGACAATTTCAATAATCCAACCAAAAGCTAAAAATGTTATGCTTTTATAGTCAAAAAACTGGCGCCCCCTACATCAGCCAAACAATTTATGTAACATTAATGTGGGTATATGAGTAAAATTCGCAAGCTTCCTGAACAAATAATTAACCTAATAGCAGCTGGAGAAGTAGTAGAGCGCCCAGCTTCCGTATTAAAGGAGCTCCTAGAGAATTCAATCGATTCAGGAGCTAATAAGATTACTATTAAAGTAAAAAATGGAGGTCTGGAACTCATCGAGGTGGAAGATAATGGTAGCGGAATGGATACTACAGACGCATTATTAGCGTTTACCCAGCATGCTACATCCAAAATTTATTCAGAGGAAGATCTTGCAAACATCTCAACCCTAGGATTTAGAGGTGAGGCACTTGCCAGCATTAGCTCGGTAGCAGATGTGGAGATGGAAACCTTAGCCAGTGAGGGTGAGCCTACGAGAATAAATGCATCTCAAAGCACTCTCGAGCACCTTGACGGGTCTAAAACCGACTGTGGAACCAGCATCAAAGTTTCAAACCTTTTTAGCGCCATTCCAGCTCGAAAAAAGTTTATGAAGTCAGAATCTACAGAATTTAGACACATTCAAGATCTATTCCAGACAATTGCACTCACACAATTAGACATACACCTCGAACTCTGGCACAACGATAAACTCAACATTCGACTACCCAGAACTTCTAACTTTACCGACCGTGTCTTCGACTTATGGGGCAAAGATATATCAGGAGGGCTTTACGAGGTAGAGTCACAACTGAACAACTACAAAATAAAGGCATATCTAGGTAGTCCAGATATAGCTCGCCGAGATCGATCCAAACAGTATCTATATATAAATGGAAGAGCCATTACTGACAGAGTGGTGCAGCGCGCAATTAATGAGGCATACAAAGGATTTATGCACAGAGATCTAAATGCCGTGTATTTCATATTCCTAGAGCTACCTGGAAGTGAAGTAGATGTGAACGTCCACCCCCGTAAGCTAGAAGTAAGGTTCAGTGATTCAGGCAATGTATACCGCTTCGTCTACAATACCTTACGTACAAAGCTCGAAGGCCAAACCAATACTGAACTAAAACAGAGAGTAGAGTCCGAACGTCAAGAGTCCAGTAGCTTTAGTCGCCCAAACAACACATTTAAAGACTACAACACTAACCCTTCTTCGGCTGTGAAGCCTAGTAAATCCGAAGCAATCAGCTTTACCAAACAACTACTCAGACCATTAGATAACCATCAAACCGTCCGTTCAGAGAGCATTCAGACTGAACCAGAGCAGCAGTTCTCGTACTCGCAGCCTCTTCAACTGTTTAATACCTATATCGTGTATGAGAAAGGCGAAGACGTGATATTTATAGACCAGCATGCAGCAGCGGAGTCGATACAATACGAGAGAATCCTGGCTCAGTCTGATATCTCTAAGTCCAAGCAAAAACTAGTACCTGAAATAATCGAGCTTAAACAAAACCAAAAAGAAGAGATCTTAAAGCATAAAGAGCATCTAGCTTCATTTGGCTTACAAATAGAGGATTTCGGAGGGGAGAGTATTCAGATAACTGCTACCCCAGAGGTACTAGATAAGTTTGACTCTACAGGATTTATACAGGATTACCTGCAAAATCTAGATGAGTTCGAAGATGTAGAAGTTATGGACATTGAGAAAGACATCAAAAGAAACCTAGAAATACATAACCCGATAATGCATAGAGTGATTGCTACACTGGCCTGCCATGGTTCAATTCGAGCAGGACAAAGTCTGAGTGTGATAGAGATGCAGCAACTAATTCGTAACTTAGCTGAGTCAGATAATACCTATAATTGCCCTCATGGTAGACCAGTATCCTGGGTCATGAGCCGAACAGATTTAGAAAAAAACTTTAACCGTATAGTCTCATGAAGATATTAAACGAATTCGCCCAAAGCATTGTTAACTTTATTCTAGATAGTTATGAATCACTAAAGACATCTAGGGATATTGGTGTGCTTACAGTACTGGGAGGTGCAGGAACGGTTCTGGCTGCTTGTGCGCTTATATTTATAGGTTCGGCAGTTATTCAAGATAGTAACCAACCCACGAACCTACTTGATGGCACCGCAAGCTTTGTTGATAGATTCGGAGAGCTCCACGTACTTGATATTGAAGTGGCCGATACGGAACAGTTGAGGAGAGAAGGGCTAATGTTTAGGACATACTTACCTCCCAATCAAGGCATGTTATTCACCTTCCCTAGCTCAGAACCTCGCACGTTCTGGATGAAGAACACTTTAATCTCTCTAGACATTATATTCCTAGATAGCAGTGGAACCGTAGTATCCTTTGCTGAGAATACCAAAACCCAACAAACTACTGAGGTGTACAGCTCCGCGTCGCCTGCGATGTACGTGCTTGAGGCCAATTCTGGGTGGGTTATGCGTACCAATTTATCGGTCGGAGACCAGTTCCAGCTTGACTATTAGGACATACGTACACAAATATACGGACAATAATACCTAAACTAGTCATGTATACTGAGTAAGCCTAATAGAGATAATTGATTAAAATAGTTGACAATTTTTCTTCTAGGGGTGTATTATATTTATACAAGTTCCTTTACAGGAATTTGACAACCAAAAGGCAAAAAGGCAGTAAAATAGTTAAAAGTGCAAGCAAACTGGCTCCCGAAAGGGAGCCGGTTTGTTTGTATTGAGCTAGCAGACAATTAATACAAGTGCTAAACTTACGTGTATAAAGCTTATATGTAAACAGAACTCAATATGCCAAATTTGATTCCAACAGTAATCGAGAAGACTCGTGAGGGAGAGAGAGCATACGATATTTATTCCAGACTTCTAAAGAATCGCATCATTTTTTTGGGTGATGCCATAGATAGCGATGTTGCAAATGCAGTAATTGCGCAGCTATTGTTTCTAGAAATGGAAGATCCCGGCAAAGACATCACTATGTATATCAACTCCCCAGGCGGAGTTATCTACGATGGACTTGCAATTATCGATACCATGAACCACATTAAACCCGACATTACCACAGTGGCAGTAGGGTCATCGGCTTCTATGGGTAGCATGATCCTGACTTCAGGAACAAAAGGAAAGCGTTTCGCACTACCAAACAGCATGATCTTAATCCATCAACCACTAGGTGGAGCCCAAGGCCAGGCAACAGATATAGAAATAACAGCCAAAGAGATCTTAAGACTAAAAGACTTACTTGCAGATATGCTGGTAACCCAAACAGGGAAGAAGAGAGATGACGTAATCAACGATATGGATCGCGATAAATACATGACGGCCGCAGATGCCAAAGAATACGGTCTGATCGATAAGATTATCGAGAAAGTTGAGGAAGAGAAGAAGTAAGCACCTCTAGAGAAATGAAATGGGTGCCTATGTTTTTCATAGAGCACCCTTTTTGAAACGTGTAGCTTAGATTTTCGTACCACCTGCCTGAATGGCAGCCGCCATTAGACCTATACCCACTACTGAACCCGATACAAAGTTCGCAACCTGACTATTCAAAGCCGAGCCGATCAATGCAATCAGTGCAACCGCTGCGGTAATACGGTGGTACTTAAGAGCAAGACGAACGACCATCCGGTCGATTCGCTCTGGAAGATTACTATCATCCATTCTATAAGTCCTTCTTTGCTATTTAACGATTCGATATTGTGTAATCTTTAGTTACACATCTATACCGATTATATCATTGAATCATGCAATGCAAAAGAGCGTTATGGATTCCACAACGCTCTAATAATAATTACAATCAAGTCTTTTTGAGGGTCTTCTTGTTTAGCCATAACAAGCCAGTCAGGAAAACACTAATGAAAATAATGCTCCCAAACAAAAAGACGAATCCCCAGAAACCGATTTGTGACACGAAGAGTACAGCAATCAATAGAATGAAGCATACCCCCATTAGATCAAGTTTTCTGGAAGTAGAAAGATTGTTAATGAAAGCCATCAGGATTTACTCCAATGTATGATTTCGTATGCATTATTATACCATTTGGGGCTTAAGTCGAGTAGGGGATAGCTGCTATAATCACAATCAACCGGGCGGTTAGCTCAGATGGCTAGAGCATTCCCTTGACGTGGGAAAGGTCACAGGTTCGAGCCCTGTATCGCCCAAACTTCCTAAATACAGAAAAGAAAAATGTGGGACTCTCACCCACTGTGTTCCATAACGCTAACTTACAGAACTCCATTACCTCGATCTTGCGATGCGGAAGTAAAATGTTTAATTGTGCATTTATTTTAGGGTCTACCAAAACCCTATTGTTATTTGAAGGTAAGTTAATTATTCTCACCCAGAATAGAGTAGCTCACAATCTGAGATATAGTCAAACAATATCAATTCTAATTTAAGAAATCATTACCCATTTGTGTTAATATCTCCTGCACAAAACTAAGTACTCCTAATTGTCCTGTATTTTGTATTTACGGGAACACAACATGTCAGATTATTCAATCGATCAAGTACGCCATTCAGCCGCTCACATCTTGGCCATGGCAGCATCCAGAATTTATCCAGAAGCGAAAATCGGAGTAGGTCCGGTAACTAAAGACGGCTTTTACTACGATTTCGAGTTCAACGAACCTTTAACTTGGGATCAAGTGAAGAGGATTGAATCTGAGATGAATCTTATAATCCAAGAAGATCTTCCTTTCACACAAGTGCTTGTCCCCAAAGAGAGCGCTTACCAGATATTACTCACCAGAGGACAAGTATATAAGGCCGAGCTTCTTCAAGAAGTTCCAGATGCAGAAATCAGCTTCTATAAAACAGGAGAGGAGTTTATCGATCTATGTAGAGGGCCTCACGTGGCTAGCACAGGCAATATCGGAGCAGTAAAGATCACTAGCCTAGAATCCGCACACTGGAGAGGAGACAAAAGCCGACCAAAGATGCAGAGAATAAACGGAGTAGCATTTAAAGATCTTGTAGGATTAAGAGAATACCTAGAGAGAGAAGAAGCCATCCAGAATAGGGACTTCAGAAAGCTGGCAAAGGATATGCAGATAAGTATCGGAGGTAGCCGCTATGTTAAATACACTCCAAAAGGAACGACTATAGTAAACACCTTAATCGACAAAGTTCAGTCGTTTTACAACTTCCCAGAAGAAGTACTTCTGCCACCAGAAAGAGGATATAGTGAACTGTTCAGTTCTATGGATGAGCTATTCAGCATGAAGAATAGAAGTTATAGGGAATTGCCAATTTCTTACAAAAGTTTGAACAGATTAGAGTTGGCAAAGCCAGTATCAGTTATAGACAGAGAGATATTCTCGGTTAACTCGCTTTCAATTCGTTCGTATTTTGATCAAACACAGGTTTCTAATGTGATTCCACAACATATGGACTCGATAATCAAAGGATTACAAAGTTTGGATTTAAAATTTTCGGCAACCATTAGTGCACCAGGACAGAGTCATATCGGACTAGAGATAGCATCTAACGCCTTGCATAGAGCCGGAGTTTCTCAGACCCAGATTATCGATGCAAACCTACAACCTTACGAGTTGATAATTCAATTCTCTGCCAAAGATATATTCCAGAGAGAGTGGGATCTTGTAGAGCTTAGAATGGATTTGAGTGAGGTCAAATACGTTGCTAAGTCTGGAGAATTTGAAAATTCCTTACAGGTTACAGTAGTCTGGGTGATGGAAAAACTAACAGCATTCTTCTTAGAAGAACTAGACGGAGGATTACCAATGTGGCTTAGCCCTATCCAAATTGAAATCATTCCGATCACCGAAGATCAGGTAGTATTCAGTGAGCATATTTATCGGGTACTAGAAGCTGATGGATTCAGAGTAGAACTAGACTCAAGGTCAGAGACAATGCAATCTAGAATTAGAGATGCTGAGCTGATTAAAACACCAGTAATCTTAATTATAGGAGAAAAAGAAGCGAACACCAATTCAGTTTCGATTAGGCTTAGAAATAAAACAGAAGTAGGATTAGTAGGGGAAGATACACTGCTAGAGACGCTATACAACCTTAAAGTATAAAATCACAGCATTGTACTTTCTAAAACAGCTTATTTTTGGTATGATCACGACGTAGTTTAGCTAAAATATACAATAAGAAGAAAAAAAAGCAGTAGAAAACCGCAACCAAAGTTGCCTAGAATAGATCGAAACCTCTACATTAGAGCGCCTGAAATGCGTGTAATCGATGAAGCGGGAGAAAATCTTGGAGTTTTGAAAAAAGATAAAGCACTAGCAATCGCACAAGAAAGAGAGCTAGACCTAATTCTAATAAACCCAAAAGCTGATCCACCTGTGGCCAAAATCACTTCTTGGTCGAAGTACAAATACGACGAAAGCAAGAAGAAAAAGGGTCAAAAAGGTAAAACAAGTAGCACTAAGGGAATGTGGATCAAACCATACATAGAAGAGGGTGATCTTACTCATAAACTCAAAAGAGTGGAGACATTTCTAGAAGACGGGGATAAAGTTAAACTTGAAATTAGACCAGCTAAAGGTCGATATACAGATAATACTAAGATGCAAGAGGTAGCCAAGAATATAGTTGAGAGAATCGCAGAGTTTGGTGAATTGGAAGGTAATGTCAAAAGAGAAGGACGTAATTTGTCCTTATATATAAAACCTAAGAAGTAAAAACCATGTCAAAATCTAAAGTAAAAAAGAACAAACAAAAGACTCATAAGGCATCTGCCAAGCGTTTCAAGACCTCAAACCCTCTAGGAAACCGCACACCAAAAGTGATGCATAGAGGACAAGGAGACGGAAATGGTCACTCAAATAACTACAAATCTCGTAGCCAAAAAGTGAGTGCTAAAGGTGCAAGGGCGTTGAAGTCAGGTAAAGAGAGTCGCAAAATCAGAATTCTAATCAACGGTTAATATCAAGTAATGAGAGTAAAGAGAGGCGTAACAAAAAGAGCCAAACACAAAAAAGTTCTGAAGTCCGCAAAAGGATATCGCGCTACATATAGCAAACTATACAAACGAGCTCACGAAGCTATGATGCATGCTGGTCAATACAGCTATATTCATCGTAGGCACCGCAGGGGTCAAATGCGAAATCAGTGGATTAAGATTATTGCTGCAGGACTTGTTGGTACTGATACCAACTACAGTCGGTTCATCTCTGCTCTAAAGCAGAAGAATGTTGAGCTAGACAGAAAAGTAATGGCAGAAATAGTGCAAACCAACCCAGAGCACTTTGCGGAATTGGTTAGCCAAGTAACTGAATAAAGACTTTTTAGCCGCGTGATGCAAGTCAGTCAGACTAAAATGACAACACAGCAAAGTAGGGCAACTGAGAGCCTACAACAGCATCCGATTCACTAAAAAGACAATTTAATACAGGAATTAAAGCCAAACAAAAGGTGGTACCGCCATAGAAGGCCCTGGAGTAGAATGTAACTATACATTCAACTCCAGGGCTTTTTTTATTACTTAATTATATGAATCAGATCCAAAAACTAGATCAGATCCGTAAGCAAGCACTAAAAGAAATTGCACAGGCAAAATCTGCAAGTGATGCTGAGGAAGTAAACTCAACTTATCTAGGTCGTAAATCAGAGCTGACCGAAATTCTGCGCTCACTTAAAGACTTAGATGCAGAAACTAGAGCACAGGTCGGTGCAGAAGCTAATAAGCTACGCACAGAGCTAGACAACATGGTCTCAGAGCGTTTACAAGAACTAAAGAAATTGGAGTTTGAGGCTCAGATCGCCTCAGAAAGCTTTGATGTGACCATACCAGCTACTGGCACAGTTCCTGGTAATCTGCATCCCATAACCAAAGAGAGGGAGATTATCGAGGATATATTTTTAGGCATGGGCTTCGAAGTACACGAACCCCTCATAGTTGATGACGACTACCATAACTTTACATCTCTAAATATACCAGAGGGCCACCCAGCAAGAGATATGTGGGACACAATTCGAGTAGAAGGAGACAACGTGCTTATAACTCACACGTCTTCTATGCAAAACCGAATCATCTCCAGCTCTGAGCCTCCAATTAGAGCAATCGTGCCCGGCAAATGCTTCAGGAATGAAGCAACAGACGCTACTCACGAACATAGCTTTAATCAGGTAGAAGGCATTTACGTAGATAAGGGAATCAAAGTATCAGATATGCTTGGTACTTTGACCGAATTCTTAAGACAATATTTTGGCAGAGAAGTCCGTACAAAGATCCAACCTACTTACTTCCCATTCGTAGAACCTGGTCTAGAAATTATGATTGATCATCAGATAGGAGAATACGATCCGGAAGCAGAACCTAATTGGTTGGAGGTCATTCCATGTGGAATGATTCATCCTTATGTGATCAAAGAAGCTGGACTAGATCCTAATGTATATTCAGGGTTTGCCTGGGGAGCAGGTCTAGACAGACTTTGTATGATCAAATACCAAGTGAAAGACATTCGATTGTTCCACTCCGGTAGAGTAGACTTCACTCAGCAGTTCTAATAGTTAAATACGTGAAACATGTACATATCAATAAATTGGATTAAACGACACCTACCGGATTTTGAGTTACACAACATTCAGCATCTGAAAGAAAAATTAGATACAAGGCTTAGTGAGGTAGAGAATATAGAGCAAAAAGGTGAACAGCTTTCAAATTTGATAATTGGAAGAATAGAAAAAGTCGTGGAACATCCTACTAATAAGAAACTATTCGTTTGCACCGTTGATGTAGAAGGGCCAGAACCACTCACAATCGTATGTGGTGCGCCTAACGCTAAGGAAGGAATCATCAGCGTTGTTTGTCTACCAGGCGGCAGTGTAGTTACAGCTGATGGGACCAAAATGGCAATCACAGAACGTAAGATGGGAGATGTAACTTCGCAGGGAATGCTATGCGCACCTGATGAACTGGGAATGTCAGACGACCACAGTAAGATAATTGAACTTCCGTCGAACTCTAAGATCGGAATGGATGTGACAGACATGTTCTCCGACATAGTGATCGAGATAGAGAACAAGGCACTGCCGCATAGACCAGACGCTTTTTCTCACTTAGGTATCGCCAGAGAGTTCAAAGCAATCTTCAAACTTCAAATAGCGAATACAGATCCAGATTCAAAACTAAAAATGAGTGCTGAACGCACTCCCGAGAAGCTGTCGATCGAAATCAAAAATACAGAGCTATGCCCAAGGTTTTCGGCAGTTGTATTGGACGAGGTTAAAGTCGAACCTTCTCCGCTATGGATGCAAATTGCGCTGAGTTATGCGGGAGTTCGACCAATCAGTAATATAGTCGATGCTACCAACTATGTGATGTTGGATATTGGACAGCCAATGCATGCTTTTGACTATGCAAAGCTAGAATCAAAAAAACTAATCATCCGCGAGGCAAAAGATGGAGAAACCGTAACAACTCTAGATGATAAAGAGCGTGAACTAGAAGATGGCATGATGGTGGTCGCAACCCCAGAAGGAGTAGAGTCAATTGCAGGAATAATGGGTGGTGCAAAATCGGAAATATCATCTTCAACAACCAAGATAGTTCTAGAAGCTGCCAACTGGGAGATGTACCAGATCAGACGTACCTCTAGAAAGCTTGGACTTCGCTCTGAAGCCTCTGCAAGATACGAAAAGGGAATTAGTCCAGAAACTACGATTCAGTCACTTCAGAGAGCTTTCAGCCTGATTCAAGATATGTCAGGAGCTGATGTGGCCTCCGATATTCTAGATGAGTATCCTGTCCCAGATGCTCCAAGAAGTGTAGAGATAGATTTGGGTGCTATCCGCCGCTTCATTGGTGTCGATATCGAAAAAACAAAGGTTGTAGATTCGTTATCTTGGTTAGGACTTGGAGTAGAAGGCATGGAGAAGATTCCGGCAGATGCTATCCATAGGCCAGAAATTACAACTCTAGTTGAGATTAAAATTCCACACTATAGACGTGATCTAAATAACCCCGAAGACATCCTAGAAGAAGTTTCTAGAATGTATGGATACGAGAATATACCTCTAACACTACCGACTAGGAACCTAAAGCCTGCCAGAAAAAGCGCACATACACGTACAGCACGCACAGTGAGAAACATTATGACAGGGATTGGTCTAAACGAGATCTATACATATTCGATGGTTGGTGAACAACTGTATTCCGATGCCTTCTTAAAAGTGAAAGAACTTATTTCTATCCCAGCACCGATTTCTCCTGAACTAGCATATGTAAGGAATCAGTTACTTCCAAGCATTCTAAGCAAAGTAAAAGTTAATTCCGGAAAGCTAGATAAATTTGGACTATTCGAACTAAGCAGAGTAGCCGTAATGGGTATTAATTCCCGAATCCTACCCGACCAACCATTTAAACTTGCATGGGTGGTAGTTGAAGAAGATCAAGAAAATGCCTACAGAAAAGCAAAACTAGGCATCGAAGCTATCGCTGAGCAACTACATGGCCAGCTAAAGGTAACCAAAAGAACTAAAAAGAATCAGTTTCCTTTCTTACACCCAGGTCAAACAGGTGATGTAGTGCTTGGAAAAACTAAAATTGGTGAGATTGGAAACATTCACCCTATGGTTTTGGATAATTTCGATATCAGCAACTTGCATGTAGCAGCTGCAGAGATAGATTTTGCACAATTGGTCGAGATGGAAGAAGCTACCATTGTGGCAGAAGGTGTATCAAACTTCCCTGCAACCAAACGAGATATTAGCTACTGGTTAGGAGCAGATTCTGACATTGGAGGCTTTATCGATGATTCTATCCTCAAATTCGTAGATATAGTAGACATCAAGTTGATAGATACCTACGAAAATAAAGAGACCGGACAGAGAAGCATTACGCTTAGATACGTTATACAATCAGCAGAGTACACACTTGAGCAAGAAGAGTTACAAGATATTGAGTCCCAGCT
Organism: uncultured Candidatus Saccharibacteria bacterium; assembly: GCA_964351125.1. Classification (GTDB taxonomy): domain Bacteria; phylum Patescibacteriota; class Dojkabacteria; order J137; family JAEUSD01; genus CAYGMI01. Next base: position 19,876 of record CAYGMI010000005.1, read on the forward strand.
TAGAGCAGACTCGGAGCACTTTGGACTAAGTCCTCGAGACTAGCAAGCTTAAGTTTTGTAATTCGACGAAAGAGCGGCCTGATGGCCGCTCTTTCTATTACTAATTTATAGACTTGTATAGTTCATATTTATGGTGCAGTTATAGTCGTATTTGCACTTCTGATCGCTCCAGATGATCCTGCTGTAGCTCTGGCATAAATAGTGTAGTTACCAGAAGCTGGAGTAGACAGAATATAACCATAAGGTCCCGATCCAGTAGTTGGAGCACAATTAAATGCTCCGCCTTCAAACGATGCACAGACTTGGACTCCAGAAATGCTCATGCTTCCACCAAACGTCACTGTGACCGTACTGATTCCAGCTGCTGGTGGGGTAGCAGAAACACTTAGATTTGCTGTATTAACCGAGTTAAGCACCACCTGTCTGGTCAATACGAAAGTTGTACCAGAAGAGTCTCTAGCTGTTAAAGTCAGAGTATAGGTCCCATTTTCTGTACCCGTAGGAACCGTGAAAGTTCCATCAAACGAACCATCTGCATTTACTGCCATTGGCACGGGAGCCCCTTGAGGTAGACCAACTCCATTAAAGTTAACGTCCACTCCTGTCACTGTTGCACCAGAAGCTACAGTAAATGCTGTACCTTGAACATTGAATGTATTGGCAATTGTTGCACCAGCTGCAATATTCAAGCTG
>CAYGMI010000005.1:20578-33440 GCA_964351125.1 uncultured Candidatus Saccharibacteria bacterium
TGTTAATCCAAACACCATTCACTCCCTGACCACTATAGTCTGTACCACAGTATTTTTCTGGGCCGCCGTTTGGCAGACCATCATGACCACTACCTGCCATCCAAGAATCCAGATACCTTTGCCATTGAGGAGTGTAAGGCATAGAATATGTCTCTACAACTAGATCCTCAGCATTATCAAAGTATTCGTCGATTGGTCTAGCAAGTCTTTTCTTCTGTGTTGAGCAGACTCTTACTTTAGACCTCGTCACTGTAGTTGGGTAATCGAATTCATCAATCATCCAACCACTTACAAGACCTGGGTATGAACCTAAACACTTAGTAAGGTCAGTGTTACTACATCCACCTCCTTGGCTAACTCCAGCTGGACGTTTAAATTCAGTCTTAGAATTCATATACTGAGTTTCACCGATCTGCCTCAGTAAATTTTTCATCCAAGGTTGAACAATAGTTACACCAAAAGCGTTGTAATCCATCTCTTCATTGTTGTTGTTTCCCATCCAACCTACAGCCACAAAGTCAGGAGAGTATATGGACATCCAAACATCTGTACTGTTCTCAGAAGTACCAGACTTTGCAGACACATCTCTACCATCCCAAGAAATCTGGTGACTGTTTAGAATCGATTGGTTAGTTAGGTAAACAGCCTTTTCATCGGCGACTTTTTCACGAACAGGAGCGTGCTCATAAACTACGTTACCTTCACGATCTTCAATTCTAGTAATAACTTCTGCTCGGACTAAGTCTCCACCATTTGCAAATACACCATAGGCTTGAGCATGTTCTAGTGGAACAACATCAGCACCTCCAAGTATTACAGAATGACCAAACTGATTACTGTCATTGTAAGTAGTATATCCAAATGTACGCATTACATTTAAGAATGATTCGATCCCTATTGATTCAACAACAATAATGGCCGGAAGGTTTCTGGAGTCAGAAAGCTGCTGCGATGCAAATGCTTTTGCAGTAACGCCATTAAATTTACTGTTATAGTTCTTGATATCAACTCCACCGCCTAGATCTATAGGAACATCTGGCAAGAATGAGCCTGTATACATTAATCCCTGCCTATAAGCTTCATAGAAACCAAAGGGCTTTGTACTCGATCCAGGCGACTGTTTTGAAGTTATGATATTTACCTGCGGATCGTATCGGCATCTTTGCCCATCTGCATTACATCCTTCACTTGTACCGTAATAATCTTTTGATCCAACCATAGCTATTACCTCACCTGTTTTAGGCTGGGTTAATACCATTGCGGCATTGCTTGCGCGATAAGGAGTTCCATATGTAACCATGGCGTCCTTTACTGCCTGCTCAGAAACTTGTTGGATATCCCAATCAAGAGTGGTGTAGATTTTATATCCGCCAGTTAGTAGCTCAGATTCATTAAATGGTTCTTCACCATATTTATAGTTCTGAGTTGTTAGCTTTGACTTAACATAGTCAACGAAGTGACCTGCACGGTAGTTAGATAAAACTGGTGGCTGGTATGTAAGATCTTCTTCTATAGCAGCATCAATAAGCTCATCTGTGATGATGTCGTCTAATTCTTGATCGTCATAGTTTAATCTAGTTTGATTATTGATCTTATTCTGATTAGACCTCAACTGTCCCAAAACGTATTCTTGTCTAACCTTTGCTGCAGCTTGTGCTGTTTCCTGGTCTGGAAGACCTTTCGTAGGGGATAGATATGTAGGATTCTGCACAATCGCAGCTAAAATAGCACCCTGAGCCACAGTAAGATCTTGAACTTCTTTACCAAAATAGAAATCAGAAGCAAGAGTAATACCTGAAATATTTCCTCCAAATGGAGCAACTGTCAAATATAGTTGCAAGATTTCGTCCTTGGTATAGGCCTGTTCAATCTTGATAGCCATGATCATCTCTTTCAGCTTACGTTCTATAGCTACATCACTACCCACAGTTGTAATCTTTACAACCTGTTGTGTAATAGTACTTCCACCACAATAATCCTTACCACCAGTTACCACGAACCTCATTCCACAACGCAAAATACCAGCAGGGTCGAATCCTTGATGAGTATAGAAATCGATATCCTCAGCTGCAATAAATGACCACTTCACATACTCAGGAATCTTGGTAATATCAACAGGGTCTCTAGCTTCATCTCCAATAAATCTAGCCAACTCAACTTCACCTGTACGATCGAATACTGTACTAGAAATGCTTTTTTCTCCGAAGGGATCATCAAGAGAGGGTAGCTCATCATTTAATCTCTGCAGATACGAGAAGAACCATAATCCTCCCATTATTCCTGTCAGAATGAATAGTCCTAGTAATACTAGGGCCACATTCTTGATTTTCTTTTGGGTAGATTTGCTAATTCTGCGTCTGCCCTTAGTTGTTTTTGCTTTTTTAGTGCTTGTACCAGACCTTTCTAGAGACTTAGAACCAGTGCCTCCATTTTTGGATGCCAGCTCATGTCTAGATAATCTTGATTCAGCTTCGCCGCCTTTTGTTGGTAGCTTCTTTTTCTTGGTTAAATTAACCTTTGTTGTATATTTCATAGTATATATAGGTTTTACCTTATTTTGACTTATAAATATAACACAAATAGTCCTGAATCTGGAGCTCGAGCTCACATAGATATAGTGTTGATTTCAAAGAAAAAGTTACATAAAAATATGTATACTAAACGCATGAAGAGCAAGCTATGGATAGGCTACAACACAGCGATATCGCTTGTAGGTTCGATGGGCTATGCGTTGATGTATTTCTATGTTTGGAATGCAACGCAAGACTACATAATAATCTTAAGATTCAGTATATTCTCGCTATTAGCATCTGTCACGGTTCCAATTCTTAGTTCTGTCATTGCTAGATTTGTCAGGCCAAATATATTGTTAGCCGTAGGTATTTTCGTAGAAGCATTAGCTTATTATTATATTTCAAGCATAGGGGCAAATCTTGATCTAGTGGCATTTCTATCTACTATTGGGTTTACTCTCAAACTAGACTGCCTAGCTGCAACATCAAATTCCTATAAGAACTCAAACGATCTAGGGAAGACAAACAGTATTAATCAAATAATTAGAATACTAGCGTCAATACTATCGCCTATACTGGTAGGACTGTTCTCCACAAGCTTTGGAGCAAGTAATAGCCTGATTATTCTTTTCTATATCTCAAGTATCTTGGCACTCCTAATTCTTTTCACCTTAGGGAAGAGAACACAGTCAAAAGCATTAGTACTCCCCTTAAGTATTTGGCTCTTACTTAATAGAATTGGTAATAAGTTGGTACTAAACATTTTCGCTACAGGTTTATTGCTAGGGTTTTCATGGGGAATCATAGATATATTGGCCTATGAACAACTAGGAGGAGTAACTGGTTGGTCACAATTTGCAATCGTAGTAGCCATTCTTTCTATAGTGGTTTCTTACTCTATAGGCAAATTAGGTAGCAATACAGCATTGATCAAAAGCATCAGTGTCGTGCCAATAATTGTGTTGGGGCTTATAGTAAGTGTTCTAATTCGAGACTTTTCGAAGGAATTATTTATTGTATTCTTGGCCACTTACAAGGTCTTTACAACTGTAACATTTGTAGCCTCAAATACTATCTATGCCAAGGCAATTGCAAAGATTAGACCAGAGTATTCACTTACTGACCAAGGTATAATTATGACTATCAATTTTCTAGAGAGTCTTGGAAGCATTACATTAATCGGGATACTATTTATTCTTCCAATTGACTACACACCTATAGGTATGAGCCTTTTCTTGGTAGTGTCCACTACTTTTTCTATGGCGCTAATGCGTAAAGTCAATGTATAATTCCACTGCCCAATAAGGTGGGATGCCAGAGTGGTCGAATGGAACGGTCTTGAAAACCGTCGCGCCCGCAAGGGTGCCGGGGGTTCGAATCCCTCTCCCACCGCCAAAATAACTTCCCAACAAATAACAATCTTACTTTCTAATAACTAAGACTTACTCTACGTAAAGTTGATTTTTCTATATATTTAATATATACTAAGATCGTTCTTTTACGTATTGCTATATATTTCCAAAGGGGAAAGAAAATGACGAAACTTCGTCTAGCACTAATCGCATTACCTTTACTTGTAATAGCCTTGCCGATTATGGCTCAAAGTGAGCAAATAGGTGTCACCATTGAGGTACACAGATTGTGGGATGCACAAGATGATTTACTAACCTGCGGAACTGCAATGTTGACTTACCATCAGTTCGAAGAACAATCGCCAACCATCTCTGGTATGGACGAGAGTGGTGAAGTTGTGACATTTGAAGTTCGTCAGGGTGTATCGATAGATACTTTCCGGCACTTATGTGAAGTCACAGGCACCGATTTTGGTGAACTCGAGGTTTCAGTAACTCTGTATGAGTTCGATTATCAAGCCGATCTAGATGGTTTTAGCTTTTTTGAAGCAATACCACAGGTTGGGGTAATGCTGGGTAACGGAGAAGTAGAGATTACCGATGATGTCCAACAAGGTTTTGAAACGTTGGCATTCGCCGCAGAGCAACAAAGCGGAACGTGTCATAAAATAGTATTTGGTGTTTATGCCGAATCGGGAAGTGGCTACAACTGTGATACTCTAGTTGCAGAAGGATACACTTTGATCACACACTACCAGCCAGTTGCCGGAGACTCACTGGGTTCTCTAGCAGAGAATGGCGACATGACAACTAATGGTATTGGTGATGAGTTTCTTGTATTATCTCAAGCAGAAATCAGCTTCCCCGCATTTGGAGGGATTACCACGATACCTGTTGATTTATCGCCAGAATACTCGGCTGGATTATATACAGGTCCGCTGGTAACAACGCAAATCGGTGTGCAATTCTCCGAGCTTCTCACAGGATATACCTATTGTGGCTGGATTATCACTCCGGCGAATGGCATCATCATTGATGTCGACACTATGGAATATATCTATTTCGGAAAATCATATCTACCCGGAAATGAGGAAGAAGGTGAATGTACTTGGGACCGATAGACTAAGCAATAAACGATAAAAAACATGACGGATAATCTACAAGGATTATCCGTTTTGCATTTAACTGATAATGCTTTACAATCCCTCAAATTAGTAGAATCTGATATGAATAAAGTAGACCTGACAATTGATAGTCTCATAAACCTAACTAAACAATACGGAGGTACCTACAGAGCCTCAATTAACCCCCAACAATATTCCCGACATCCAGAAGTGTCCTACGACTCTGAAGCAATCAAAGAGAGCTTAATCTCTCATGTTGGACATCTTCCAATCGTCGCCACAGTGCTATTTCCTCACATTCAAAATCCTGAAGTAGATTTGGGTAGAGCATTAGTGATGTTGGCAGTGCATGACATCGGTGAAACTGTAACCGGAGATATCATGATGTTCGCTAAGACAGCAGCTGATACTCAACACGAAGATGAGATTGCGTACGGTATGTTAGAGGGAGACTTACTCGCCGCACTTAAAGATTTTAATGATCTAGAAGACGATTCCGCGAAGTTTGCAAAGAGCTGTGACAAGCTAGTAGCAGATATATTGGAGTTTCTGATTCCTGCAGAGGTAAGCATAGCTCGATACCTTTCTTTAGTTGGAATTGATTCAGTATCAGAAATTATTAGTATGAAACGTCAGAAGAAAATGCAGTATATGTTGTGGAATCCTTTTCTAGCAGAGCTGTATGATAGGCTACTTGAGAGGCTCCAATCTTACTTAGAATCATAGAGTATGAATATATATTAATGCTATACTGAATAAGTATTGAACATTAAGAAAGGAAAACTGTTTTGATTAGAGACGGTGTGTTCCGTAAACTGGCCGCAATTGATGGGAAAAGATTAATCAGCCTGAACGAGACTCTAAATCACCCAAGCCAAGACACCTTACTATGGTGCATTTGGGAGAAATCAAATGGTGTAGCTTACCCTCTAGGGAATGGTTCTCTGATAGAGAAGCGCGGTAAAACAATATTCGTTGTAGAAAATCTACAACTTCAACTTCGCAATAACCAACTCGACAATCCGGTCGAACACCCTAAAATCATCAAGATTACAGAACTACTGCTAACCGCTGGTGATATCGTTGATGAATTCCGCATGGCTATTCCAAGTCCAGACAATCTATGGTTACAAAAGTTTGATAACAACTGGTTGGGAATGTGGGAAGGTAAAAAGCCAGAATTAACTTGGCAAAACTTACCTGAAGACGAAGAAGAATCCCGAGAACACAAATATGCAGTTAAATGGGATCGAGTACAAACTACTGTATGGGAAACCGTTGCGGACTTCACGCTCACAAACGAAATGCCTTTTGAGGTTACGGGTTTTGATAGAGTAATTGTAAGATGCCTACGTGGTGCAGATGATCTATCACCCAAGAGTCTCGTGACTCATAAGGTGTACGTCGTGAATGCTTCGCGCAAACAAGGTAATGGCGAGGCTAATATTGAATTTATCACTCATCCTATCGATCTTGATGGGTATTTAGTCCCTACCAAATAGTTTCTGCTCAAACGCAATACCGATCCCCCGACATACTGGGGGATTTCACTTTTATAGTAAATGGTTTATCATCCAGAGATGAATAACGAAGTACAAAAACTAATTGAGGCAGAGCAAAATAGGCAGTCAACCCAAATAAATTTGATTCCTTCGGAGAATATTACTAGCGAAGCTGTCAGGGCAGCTGTAGGTTCCGTTTTGATGCACAAATATTCAGAAGGTAATATTGGTGCAAGATATTACGAAGGAAACGAGTTCATCGATAAGATAGAACAATTGACCCTTAACCTGGCTACTAACCTATTCAAACTCCCCAGTGATTGGGGCGTGAATGTACAAGCTCTTAGTGGCAGCAATGCGAATCTAGCATCACTACTTGCTATTTTGGAGCCTGGGGATACTATATTAAGCATGTATCTGCCTGATGGAGGACACCTTTCTCACGGGTGGTCATACGATAAAGAACGTAAATCCACTCCAAAAGAGAAGGTCTATGAACCAGGAGAACGTAAGGTTCATATTGTATCTAAACTATACAATGTGATTCAGTACAAGACCGATCCTAGTACTCAACTAATCGACTACACAGATCTCAAAGCTATAGCTCAAGAATACCAACCTAAACTGATCATAACTGGGGGTACAGCATACCCACGTGACATTGATTATAAAAAAGTACGCGAAATAGCCGACTCTGTTGATGCTTTATATCTTGCAGACATAGCCCATGAGGCTGGGTTGATTGCAGCAGGTGTAATTCCTTCACCAGTTGGAATAGCAGACGTAGTCACCATGACCACGCACAAGACCTTAAGATCTGCCCGCGGAGCAATAATATTAGGCCATCAAACAGTTATCAAAAAGATCAATAAAGCAGTTTTACCTGGACTCCAAGGAGGACCATTCAATAACAATATCGCCGGAATATGCGTAGGGCTCGCAGAAGCTCTTCAGCCAGAGTTTGTAGAATATGCTAAACAAATAGTCAAAAACACTCAAGTGCTAGTAACCGAGTTTAAGAAAAGAGGCTATTCGTTGGTCTCAGGCGGAGCAGATAAACACCTAATATTAATTAATCTTCAGAATAAGTATCTAACAGGTAAGCAAGCATCAAAGGCACTAGCTAGTGTTGGGATTATCACCAACATGAATACAATTCCAGGCGAGCTTCGCTCGCCTGCAAACCCGAGCGGTCTCAGACTTGGCACCCCGTTTGTAACCACTCAGGGGCTAAAAGAAACAGAAATGCAGAAAATAGTAGAGATGATTGATATAGTATTGAGTTCAGAGATTTCAGAAGAGGGGAAATTACTAGACTCAAATGTCGCGAGATCGATCTCTAGCCAGGTATCTGAACTTATGAATTCTGTTGTTGGCTCGCAGCATACTTAGAATAACCTTCAGTAATAGCGGCTACAATTCTATATGATTCGTCGAAACTTCTTTGACTATTACTCTCATCCTCACTATGTAATAACTCATGAATGTAGTCTCCCAGTTGTTTCCAGTCATCACCAAGATACCTTGTGAGAGGATTTCGCTTTAGATACCTTACGTTTCCGATCTCCTGCTCTCCGACCTTCCGAGTAAAAATAGTCTTCTTCCGGAGTAGTTCAGTCTCTAGTACTGTTGAGGTTCCGGGTTTAGCAACTATTATGTCGGCAGCGTTATAGTAATCCTGCATATTGTTCACAAAACCGACCACCTTCAAGTTGCTTAACATCTGATATCTATGCTCAAGAGATCTTCTTACCTTATCTACCTTTCCGGCCATTATTATTATCTGTAGACTACTGTCAGAAGCTATACTGTCTATAGCTTTCAGCATGTATTTGTTAGTCCCTACGCCACCCCCGGTAACCAAAACCACAGGTCCCTTCGAATTAAGTCCTAAACTACTGAGGAACTCACCTCTCGGCCTACTAGGGTCACTAAAGCCTTTTCGGATGGGGAATAGTGGCCCTACTATCTTACTTTTATCGATACCATATCTAATAAGCTCATCTATAGCTTGCTTAGATGGACTAACTATTAAATCTGCACTTTTGTCTGCCCATCCTCTCAACAACTTACCTAAATCTGTTATCTGAGTAACTGAATAAAAACCTCCTTCTTTTTTCTTAATTGAACTGGCAACTAAACATACTATTGGATTATTACTGACCAAGATATCAGGGTTGGAGTTCCTGATAATTTCTAGGGTAGGGTAATACAATCTAGAAAGGGTATACTTTGTGAAAAACCAGCTACCCAACCTTGTATTTATAAGTCTATAAACCAAGTTATTAATCTTCTCTAGTGTGTAGTTCTGAGAAAATAGAGCATAGGATGCTTCTGAAGTGTTATAGGGAGCTATATCAGCCTCAGTGAACAAATCCACAATATCTACTTCATACTGCCCTGCATATTGCTGATCAAACACCTGTTTGATTGCCTGAGCTGGAGCCCTATGTCCTCCACCGACATCACCAATCAACATAAGCACCTTGGTTTTTTCTAAATCACTCATCCGTCATTCTAACATTTTGTTGTAACTAAATACGACTAATGTATAATCCGATCAATCATTAATATCTAGTGTATTACTACGGAGCAGGAATACAAGCTACTCAGAGAGTATCTAAGTAGTGGCAAAAAAGAAGTGATCGGCAAAATCTATTCTGAATATGTGACCAGGGTGTACAGGTTCGTATATGGAAGAATCGGAGATACTACTATCACCGAAGACATAGTAGCTGATACCTTTACAGCTTTTATCGAAGGGATTGAAAGGTTTAAATTTAACAGCAAAGTTAGTACGTACATCTTTGGAATTGCTTTGAATAAGACTAGACAGCACTGGGAGACAACTACAAAAGAAAATAGGGCTGAATATCTAGAAGAAATACATGAAGAAGCGATTGAAGATGAACAAGCGGCAGAAGAACAAGAAGCCGTGGAACTACTTGTAGCTAAGGAAATACAAAATATACTGTCAGAGCTACCTGAGAACTACAAACAGGTTTTGACATTAAGATTTTTACAAAACTACAACACCAATAAAACTGCCGAAATCATGGGAATTACTGTGGGGAATGCAAGGGTACTACAAAACCGTGCCCTTAAGAAAGCGAAACAGTTAGCCGACACAAAACTAAAAGATGAATAAAAAGATAACAGACCAAAATATAATAAGTGCTATACGTTCACTAAATTTAAATAGTGAGCAGATAGATGCCTTTTCGCATAGATTGATGATCGACCATGGTGTCACAGCCCAAGCAACAGTGAAGCGTCAGATTAAATGGGATTCAATCGAATTCGGGACTATGCAGGTAACTACATATGGAGATGGGGTAGAGCCAATTATCTTGCTACAAGATGTAGGGGTAACCGGCGAGATATATACTAAGTTAGCTGAATACCTTTCTCATAAGTACAGAGTAATCGTACCTGAACTACCCCCATACTTACTTAAGATGCGCCATTTATGGGAAGTATATAAGAACGCCGACGATGTACTTTCAGAATACATAGAATTTATTAATGAGGTGAAGAGAGCTATGAATATAGATAAATTCGCATTACTAGGACACGGGTATGGTGGTGCATTGGCAGTAAAATACGCGACCACTTACTCCGAGAATGTAGAAAAGCTAATTCTTATAGACCCAACAGCGATCCCAATTGGAACTAGGATTACAACAGGAGTCGTCAGAAACTTCAAAAGTATGTTTGACTATCTGCGTCACGCAGACAAAATTCCTTACTACCTTGTGCCTAACTTCCTAAAGAATATTAGAAGTATCTTGTTTACATATAAGATAATATTCAACTTAAATATGTCTAGAGATCTTAAGAAGTTGAGGGTAGAGTCGGATGTATATTGGGCAGAGTGGAATAGTGTTACCCCTATTGAACATGGCAGGCAGGTTGCCAATACAATTGCAGGAGCAAAGTTCACCATTATCCCTAAACGTAACAGGACATGGCTCTGTGATTCTCCTCAAAATATACCTGTGTAGGCTTTGAATATCGATAACTTACGAGTATAATTCATAATGGCGAAAAGAAAGAAACTCGATTTAGCGTGGAAAATATTTGTAGGATTAATGCTACTTAGTTTGTTGGTTACTCCCGTTCTAATTTTACTTTCTGTATTTACAGGAGGAGGGAGTCCTTACTATGCTAGCCCCTTCTAGCGAAATAACAGTACTACCCCAAGTAAGCGACAGGTATGCAAGCCTACTCTCAAAGCTAGGCATTGATTCTGTTGGGGAGCTGCTCACCTACTTTCCGAGATATCACAAAGACACTACGGAGCTTTCTGGGATAGATCAGATTGCCGCAGAGGAGAACTATACTATCCAAGCACAGATCGAAAATCTTACGAATGTAAGAATTCGTGGAGGCCGTTCGATGCAAAAAGCTACCTTGATTGATCTAGAAGGCAATACTATACCTGCCACTTGGTGGAATCAGCCTTACCTTATCAGGGCATTAAGTGAATCAAAAGAATACCTATTTAGTGGCAAAGGGAAGGAGTACAAAGGAAAGTTAAGCTTTTTCCCTAATGGTTTTGAAGAAGTGAGGGAAGGTAAACAACAAACCCATCTTGGCCGCATATCTCCACAATACAGACTGACCAAAGGAATTAGCCCTAAATGGCTTAGAAACCGAATTAAGTTCCTGCTAGATAACATAGACCTCATGGAAGAACTCGCAGCTGAGTTTTCGAATATCGCAGAACTCGCTGCAGAGCAGCTTGGTGGGGAAGTGGATTTTATTGAATCTCTAAAACAGATCCACTTCCCTGATTCCGAGGAGGAATATAATGAATCAAAGAAGGTATTGGGACTAATAGAGTTAACAAATCTGCAGCTTAAGCTATTCGAAAAGTTTCTTATTAGAAAGGCGTTTCACGCTCCGAAGATTGAAATAGACAAGCAAGTTATTCAAAAATTTAGAAGTGAAATTGGTTTCGATCTGACGGAAGATCAACAGGTTGCGGTCGCAAACATTCTGGTAGAACTTACCAAAGGGCAACCTATGAATAGACTCCTACAAGGAGATGTAGGTACAGGAAAAACCATTGTCGCGATAATCTCGGCACTAGCTATGAAGTCTGCAGGCTACCAAACAGTTGTGTTAGTACCAACAACCGTATTAGCAAACCAACATTTCGAAAACTTCTCGAAATTATTGTCGGGACAAGATGTATCTATCAACTTAATTACCGGAGACACAGGTACATTTGAGCCTGCCGATATCATCATCGGCACATCAGCGATCTTAGCCCGAAAAGACAGCGTTATTTCAAAACCCGGCTTAATTATTGTGGACGAGCAGCACCGCTTCGGAGTAGCACAGAGAGAGGAGCTCTTAGCACCTTTTAAATTCTCTAAAGACGCCTATCCTCACTTCTTAGATATGACAGCAACTCCTATCCCTCGAACAATGGCAATGACACTGTTTGGCGAAGTAGAGGTGAGTAACATCATCACCAAGCCGGCAGGCAGAAAGCCGATCAAAACATTTGTAGTTCCTGAGAAGAAACGTGAAGACAGCTATAAATGGATTCTCGATCAGATTGAAGATACTGGTCAACAAGCATTTTGGATTTGCCCACTTGTCGAAGAAAGTGAAAAACTCGAGGCCGCCTCGGCCAAGAAAGTGCATCAACAACTCGAAGAAATTTACCCATCTCTAAAAATTGGGCTACTGCACGGAAAACTCAAAGCTAAAGAGAAGCAACAGGTAATGGATGACTTTGCTGCAGGTGTTTATCACATTTTGGTGTCCACTTCGGTTATTGAGGTTGGTATAGACGTGGCAAATGCCTCGATGATGGTAATCGAGGGAGCTGAACGCTTTGGACTTGCTCAGCTTCATCAAATCAGAGGTAGGGTAGGTAGAGGTGATGCTCAAAGCTTCTGTTTCGTTTTTACATCAGACGAAGCGAACGAAGAAGTACTAGAGAGATTAAACTTCTTTGCAGATAACGCAAATGGATTAGATATCGCACAATATGATCTAGAGAGAAGAGGCCCTGGTGAAGTATACGGAACCAGACAGTCGGGGATACCAGATCTTAAGCTTGCCAATCTTCTCGACCTAGAGCAACTTACCCAAAGTAGAGTAATTGCTGAGTCACTATACAAAGAAGGAGTTAAGAAAATACCATTGTTTTAATTTGACTGTTATAATCGCCGCATGGAAATAAACATCTTGCAAGCTATATTCTTAGGAGTAATACAGGGTTTAACCGAGTTCATACCAGTATCTAGTTCTGCACACGTAACTCTAGTACCTAAATTGTTGGGCTGGGAAGATGCCAGTACGCTATTTGTGCTATTCGTACACTTTGGCACTTTAGTCTCTCTCTTAATATA
>CAYGMI010000006.1:0-20892 GCA_964351125.1 uncultured Candidatus Saccharibacteria bacterium
TACGAAAGAAGTTAAGTTCTTGAAGTATTCCTGGTCGAATTCGTCCAATAGTCTGGTTTTCCAGGATTCTGCTAGTTTGATTTCCATATGTTATTCTACTCGAATTGAACAGGACATGTAAAAATGCAAGAAGCAGGTTACGAGATCTTCGCCGAGATTTAATTGCTAAAAAGTGACTTTCTATACTATAATTCAGCACGAAAGGCGATCAGGCACCTACAAATCCAAGGCCGGATCGATAGTAGTACAAATGTTTTATTCTTCAAACGAATTTTCCTCCCGAAAGGAGGTAGGTTAGTTTTTCCCTAAATTTTTGCCCTAAAGTGCATGAATGCGCTCTACAGGTGACTTTATTTTATATTTTTAATTAACACTAATATGGCAATAGATAAGAAAGATCCAAAATTGGCTAAAGATTATGAAGCTCTTCAAAGCTATTTGGATAATCTGCAAGAACCCCCAAAGACTTTTACAAGAGGTCAGATAATTACAGGAACTTTAGTACACATCGGAAGCAGCGAAATGATTGTAGATGTAGGAGGTCGTACCGAAGGTGTAATCACCGGAAAAGAAATGAAGCTAGAAGGTGAGAAGTTAGACAAAGAAATCGGTGATGAAGTATTGGTATACGTACTTAAACCAGAAAACGATAAAGGTCAAATTGAGCTTTCGATTAGAAGAACAGGTATGGCTCGTAGATGGCATACACTTAGAAAGTCTAAAGAAGAGAATCTTCCTATCGAAGTAACAGTAATCGAAGCAAATACAGGTGGTGTGATCGTAGAGATGGCTGGTGGAATGAGAGGCTTTATTCCTAGCTCTCAGCTTGATAATGGACGTATTTTCCCGTCTGGTGGCTATCAGAGTAAGGAAGAAGCAACGAAGCAATTGCAAGGTAAACTTGCTGAACTTATTGGCACCGAGTTAGAGGCTGTGGTGATGGAGATAGACCGCGAAAAGAATAGAGTGATTCTTTCAGAAAAGAATGTTGGTGCAGAAAAAGATATGGAAGAGCGTAAAGAGACTCTTGACCGTATCGAGGTAGGTACAGTTCTAAAAGGAGAGGTTACAGGAATTGCTCCATTCGGATTATTCATTACTGCTAATAGTTTGGAAGGACTTGTTCACTTATCCGAAATCTCATGGGATAAAGTAACAAACCCTGCTGACTTCTATAAAGTTGGTGACACTGTAGATGTCGAGGTGATTGGAATCGAAGACGGAGGTAAGAGAATCGCCTACAGTATTAAGAGACTTCTTCCAGATCCATGGGATGAGATAATCAAGAAGTATAAGATTGGTCAGATCATTAGTGGTGAGATTACTAAGGTGGTTGACTACGGAGCATTTGTAAGAATTGAAGAGGGCCTAAACGGACTGATTCATATTTCTGAGCTCTCAAATAATCTTGTTAAAGATCCAACTGAGGTGGTAAAAGAAGGTGAGACTATGGATGTAATGATTATTTCTATGTCAAAAGAAGAGCGTCATCTAGGATTAAGTATCCGCAGATTGAGCGATTCAACTCCTACTAAGCAGGAATCTACTGACGAAAAGTCAGAAGTTGCGCCAGAAATGGCTAGACTAGACGAGATTCTAAACGAGGACGAATAGTTTGAAATTAACTTAGTGGTCTGCCGAGAGGCAGGCCGCTTTGTTATTTGGAAACCTCTTAGCAAACGAGGTGGTTGTCTGCTAAAATCTGGAAGTTTAAGAACTTAAGTAAACACACATGGCTGATAAAAACGATTTCTTCTCTGATGTTTTCGGCTTAGGAAGATTCACAGACAACGCTCGAGTAGCTATTGTAGGTGCTCATGATGTTGCTAAAAAATTCTCCAATTCTGAAATTGCCCCGGTGCATCTATTTATCTCAATCATTTCTAACCCTTCCGATCTTGTATCTAGAATATTCGATTTGGTAGGAATGGATATGGCTGCGACTTTAAAGGCGGTAGAGAAGGAGGTTATCTCTAAATTACCAAAAACAGATAGTACTATTGTGCTATCAGACAAGCTTAAGAAGATAATTAACCGTAGTTTTATTAAGGCGGAAGAACTTCAGCACGTATATGTAGGTATGGAGCATTTACTTTTGGCTTTACTTGAGCTTAAAGACGAGGAGTTTGTAAAAGAGTTGTATCAGAGTGGGTTAACCACAGAAAGGGTGATTGCAAGCTTAGGTGATTTAGGCAACTATCTTCCGGGGATATTGTCACATACGGAGGCTGACCAAATGTTTGATCAGTTAGATCAAGATGGTAATCTACCTTTCTTTTGCCGAGAAATGAACGAGGCTGCAGAAGCAGGTGATTTCTTGAATATTACGGGTAGGGATAAGGAAATTGAAAGACTTATCCACATACTATCTAGAAAAACTAAGAATAATCCAATCTTAGTTGGTGATGCTGGTGTGGGGAAAACTGCCGTAGTGGAGGGATTTGTTCAACGAATCGTTAGAGGAGATGTTCCGTCTTCGTTCTTAGACAAGCAGGTTTTAAGCCTTGATGTGGCTTCTATCCTTGCTGGTGCGCGTGTTCGGGGTGATGTAGAGGAGAGGATTCTGACTTTAGTAAACGATGCGATTGAGTCTGGAGATAAGATTATCTTCATTGACGAGATTCATATGATTGTTGGGGCAGGTTCGAGTGGCGGAAGAGACTCTATGGATGTTGGGAATATCCTAAAACCGTATCTGACAGACTCGAGACTGAGAATTATAGGGGCCACTACTAATACTGAGTATCGTAAATACTTTGACGACGATGCGGCACTTTCTAGAAGGTTTCAGCCTATCGATATAGAAGAAATAGATAAGAAAAGCGCTATAGAAATTTTGGGACATCTAAGGCACGACTTCGAAAAGTACCACGGAGTAAAGATAAAAAAAGAGGCGATTATTGAGTCTGTAGATCTATCAAGTAAATACATTGCTGACAGATACTTGCCGGACAAAGCTATTGATCTGTTAGATGAGGCTGCGGCTAGTGTGAAGATAGGTAGGGAAATAAATATCGAGCCTGAGCTTGCCAAGCTTGGAGAGAAGTTGCTTGTGGTACAGCGCAGAAAGCAAGCCTCAATTACGAAGGGCGATATGGAGAAGGCTTCCAAACATAAACATGACGAAGAGAAAATCACTGACGAGATTGAGATCTTAATAGACGGCAAGCAGGATGCTTCGCACAAGAATAAGCAGGTAACTGCTGAGCTTATAAAGCGTATTGTGGTTGATTGGACAAAGATTCCTCTAGCAGCCGGCTCAACTGATAACTCAAAATTAAAAGAGTTACACCGCAACATTAAGAAGCGCATTGTTGGACAAGATCAGGTGCTGGATAGTGTTGTAGAGGCCCTTAAACGGTCTCATCTTGGACTAACCGAACAGCGTCGACCTTTGGCGTCTTTCTTGTTCCTAGGTCCAACTGGAGTAGGTAAAACTCAACTGGCTAGAACTATCGCATCTGAACTATTTGGAAGTGAAGATTTGCTGGTGCAATTTAATATGAGTGAATATATGGAACAACACAGCGTTGCCAAGCTGATAGGTTCTCCACCGGGTTATGTTGGCTATCAAGAGGGTGGTCAGCTGACTGAGCTTGTTCGTAGAAAGCCTTATAGCGTGGTGTTATTTGACGAAATAGAGAAGGCTCATCCCGAGATATTGAATTTGTTACTGCAAATTCTCGAAGAGGGAGAGCTTAAAGACGGTAAAGGTAGAAAAGCTTTGTTCAAAAATACTATTGTAATTCTTACCTCAAATATTGGGGCAGAAGAGGTTTCGAAAGATAAAAATCTAGGGTTTAATGTTGATATAGATGAGGTGGACGATTCAGAGCTCGATCAGGCATTCGAAGAGATGCGCGAAGGACTACTTGAGGCGCTTCAAGATGAGGTGAGGCCAGAGATCTTAAATAGGCTCGATGAGATTGCAATATTCAGGGGTTTTAACGAGCAGGATTGTCTAGAGATATCACAGGTGATGATAGACGAGCTAGTCCTCAGGCTTCTAGAGAACAGTATTTCGCTAGAAGTGACACAGGGCGTGGTAAATTTGATAAACGAAGAAGGATATAGCAAGGAATATGGAGCTAGAAATATCCGCCGTACCATCCAAGAAAAGATAGAGAATGGCTTGGCTAATTATATGATTGAGAATAATATGCATAAGCCAAAGCGCGGTATTCTAAAGATTAAATGCAGGCTAAAAGGTAAGAATTTAGTATTCACCAAATCTAAATAATCCCAAGAATGAAGAGTAAAAAAGTATTTGTATGTTCAAACTGTGGTACTGAGCACCCAAGGTGGATGGGGCAATGCTCGAGCTGTGGTGAGTGGAATACTTTAGAAGAAGAGGTGGTGGTAGCAAAGCAGAATGCTGCTTCTAAAGCTATGCTGGCTAGTCAGATTTCGGTGGGAAAGCTTGGAGATATAGATACAAAATCGAAGGTCAGATTTAGCACGGGGTTCACTGAGGTGGATGTAGTTCTAGGCGGGGGGATTGTTGCTGATCAGGTTACCCTCCTGTCTGGCGAGCCAGGAATAGGTAAGTCCACATTACTTTTACAAATAGCTGTTCAGCTCTCGATGCAAGGTTTAAAAGTAGTCTATGTTTCTGGGGAAGAGTCGCAGTCACAGGTAGCAGGTAGAGCTTCAAGGTTATTTAAGGCAGATGAATACAAGGAGGTTGATTTTATAGGTTCTCCAGGGGTGAATTCTTTAATTCAGCAAATGCAAAGTCAGAAACCAGACTTTTTGGTGGTTGATTCAATTCAGACTATGTATGATGAGTCTCTGACAAGCATGCCAGGATCTCTGACACAAGTTAAGGCAAGTACGGCCGCGCTTGTTTCGACGGCTAAGCAGATGGGTGTTGCTGTAGTGCTGGTTGGACATATCAATTAGGATGGAAATATAGCTGGGCCAAAGGTCTTAGAGCATCTTGTGGATGCGGTGCTACAGTTTGAAGGTGAAAGAAGTGGGGAGTATCGAATACTAAGAGGTATTAAGAATAGATTTGGTCCTACTGGAGAGGTTGGCCTACTCGTGATGGCTGAAGAAGGCCTTCGGGATATGGATCCCAGTCTAAATGTTTTTGATAATGATGATGACGGTGCTGGTTTAGCTAGAACGCTAGTTGTAGAAGGTAATAGACCTCTGATAATACAGGTTCAAGCATTGGTAAATCCAACTGTATTTGCGTATCCAAAGAGAGTAGCAGAGGGTGTATCGGTCGCCCGCGTTCAGCTAATTTGTGCGATTCTAAATAGATTTGCAGGTGCGAATCTGGGCGATAAAGATGTATATGTAAGGACGACTGGTGGATACAGACTTACGAGTCCAAGCTCGGATTTGGCAGTAGCAGCAGCGATAATGTCTTCTCAGAAATCTAAAGGGCTACCAGGAAGTGCTGCATATGTTGGTGAATTAAGTTTAGGTGGGGGTATAACCCTACCAGCAAATATTAGGGCAAGTTTAAAGAGTTTGCCTAAATACGGAATAAAAAGCTTGATTGCACCAATAACAACTAAAGTCTCCGGGCTCTCAATCTCCCCTGTTTCAAAAATTTCTAAGTTAGTCTAGCTCCAATAAAACGTCTGAAGATTAGTTGCGGGCCTGTAGATATGTGGAACAATGTTCCACGCACTCATGGGATAATCAAAAATACGTTACTCAGCAACGTAAAGACACAGCATGCTCTTATTTTGCTCCGCTCAACCATTTTGTGGGGGCATAGGATGGTGGTGTGCATGAGGGATATCCTACTAGAGTAGGGCTAAACACCATATTTTATTACTATAGGGCTTGACATTAAGTAAATATAGGATATAATACTTACAGTACATTATTAAATAGCCCTTGGGGTTGGTCAATCCCGGAGTCTGGTTCGCGTACATCATCTGACCTAGCGTTGGGTGAACTTACTGGGCTCTAGGATTGGCCAATCTTTATATATACCCAATCCCAACAGAAGACTTTTAAGAGAGGTTTTGTGTTGGGATTGGCTGACTTTATGATCGGCCTTTTCTGGGCAGTGGGGCTGATCTTGTTGGCTAATCCCATTATTAAAATTCCCCCACCATTGACACTCCCAGCCAATACGGTTAAGATTTTTTAACCTCTGAAGTTCTACTCTCCAAAACTTTTCTAGAGAGTGGTTTACTCAAATGAAACTTACTCATAATACAATCTCGAAAAATGTTTTTCGCGGATTTAATTAGTTATTAGCGGTTTAATAAATGGCTCCAATTTCAAAGCCTTCAAAAAGTATGCCCAAAAAAGTAGTTAAGAAACCTTCTAGACCAGCGAGAGAGAATGCTCCAACTGGTAATTCTAATAGTTCGAATCCTAAGAAGACAGTTACTACAATCAATGGAAGTGGCGGCAGAAGAGATCAAGTATCACCATCAACATCATTAAAAGATCTAGAATCAAAAACGGTTGCTGACCTAAGAAAGGTAGCTACTGCATTGGATATACCAAATATCTCTGACTACAATAAGAGTGACCTAGTTATCAAAATTCTAGAGAAGCAGGTCGAAAGAGGTGGAAATATTTTTGCAGAGGGGGTTCTAGACCTTATTAACGATACTCACGGTATTCTCCGTACAGAGAAGATGATCCCGTCTGAGAACGATATATATGTATCAGGTTCTCAAATAAAAAGGTTTAACCTAAGACAGGGAGATTATATTACTGGTCAAGCCAGAGCTCCAAAAGAAGGAGAAAGGTACCTTAGTCTACTTAAAATCGAAGCTATCAACGGTGCAAGTCCAGATACTGCGATTTCAAGGCCTAGTTTTCAGAAGTTGACTACTATTTTTCCACAAGAAAGGATTAGACTAGAAACTGAACCACATATTATTTCTACTAGAATCATCGATATGGTTTCGCCTATCGGTAAAGGACAGAGGTCCATGATTGTTGCTCCTCCAAAAGTAGGTAAAACAACCATGCTAAAAGAAATAGCTAATGGAATAACTAAGAATCATCCAGATATTCACCTGATGGTATTGCTCGTAGGAGAAAGACCAGAAGAAGTTACGGACATGGAACGATCTGTAGTGGGTGAGGTTGTAGCTGCAAACTTTGATGATCCACCACAAACTCATGTAAAGATTGCTGAGATGGCAGTAGAAAGAGCGAAGAGACTGGTTGAGCTTGGGCAGGATGTGGTTATATTAATGGATAGTATTACAAGATTGGCAAGGGCGTATAACATTGTAACTCCACCTTCAGGAAGAACTCTTTCTGGTGGTTTTGACCCTGTAGCTATATACCCTCCTAAGAAATTCTTTGGTGCTGCGCGTAACTTTGAGGAACAAGGTAGTCTTACTATCATTGCCACTGCACTAGTCGATACAGGAAGTAAGATGGACGAGGTTATTTTTGAAGAGTTCAAAGGAACTGGAAACATGGAGGTGAAGCTGGATCGTAAACTTGCTAACCGTAGAATCTATCCTGCAATCGATGTCCTTTCTTCTCAGACTAGGAACGAGGACTTGCTTCTAGATAAGGATACGATGGCATCGGTTTGGAAGGTAATTAGAATGTTGGACTCAATAAGAAATGAGAGAGGTGGTGATAATAACCCAACAGAGATTCTGATTGATCAACTAAAGCGTACTAAGAGTAACGATGAATTCTTAAAGGCGCTCCACGAGTCGAGGTAGGTTGTCCACCTATACTCTCTAATTTGCGAGTAATATGGGTAGATAAGGATTGTTTTTTTGTAATACTATTGATATTGCTTGTATAACTTGTGTGAACATTGATGGCGCTAGATTGTTACATTCTTGTAATAAACGTTAACTCGTCTATTTTAGCTTGCAGTTCTGACTGTAACAGTTAGAATGGTTTAGTATGGATAACCTACAACAACCCTCACAAGTAGCTGATGGATCAACAGCAAATATTCCCCAAGCACAGGTTGGACAGGGCTCTGTGATGGCGCTGGCACGAAAAGCTCCACTTGGAAGTAAAAAGAAACCGGCTAACCAAGGTATGTTTTCGTGGATTGCAGGAGGAGTTTTGAATAAAGATACTTTGATGCTTGGAACGATAGTAATCTTGATTTTGGTAATTATTGGAATGTCGATTTTCGTGATCCAAGCTTTTACTAATCCTGGGGTGAATGTAATATTCCAGCGAGAGGATGGAACTACGACTAGTCAGTCTTCAACTACTGACACTACTACCACAGGTGATCAAACCCAAACTAACGATAATACTTCTACAAGCACGAATAATGACAATACATCCGGCTCCAGTCTGGTGACGAAGGATCTTTCGATTTCGATGATAGCTTTTGAGCAAGACAATATAGGAGTAGTTCTGCCAAGCAACGCGAGAGAACTGCCTGTTTCTGGGGTGTATTCGGTACCAGTTAATATAAAGCTAGAGGTTGAAGAGGGGGAGGAGTTAGAAACTGCCTTAACCTATCTTTTCGGACAAGGTGATGTAGTATATAAAGGCGCTAGCCTTAGGAGCTTTCTAGATCTTTCGGACATCCAAGTGGAAGTGTTGGAGACGAATATAGATGTGCAGATTAAACTGACGGGTAGTTTGATAGCTGCTGGTGATTTAGCTCCAATATATATCAAATCTCAAATCGAAAAGACAATTGAGAATTACTCTTCAAATTATATAATTACACTAAATGGCTCAACTAGTGACTATAACTGCTTTGGCGATGCTAGTGGTTTGTGTAATTAATCTGCATAAACATTTTTCAAGATTCTAATAAATTTTGCTATGATTCTTTTACTTTATTGGGGTCTTAGCTCAGCTGGCTAGAGCGCTACTATGGCATAGTAGAGGCCACGGGTTCGAATCCCGTAGACTCCAAAAAGTCCGGGGGACTTTTTGGGTATAAATTGGTTGATGACTGTTTGAGAAAAAAATAAAGTCCGGGGGACTTTTTGGGTATAAATTGGTTGATGACTGTTTGAGAGAAAGAAGGTGAATTATGAAAAGAATAGTAGCCATCGTAGCGATTGTAATCGTACTAATAGTTGTAGCGATATTAATTGCTGCAAACAATAAAGCAAATACTTCTATAGCTATATTGATCCCTTATTCCTCTATTGTAGAGGTCAAAGAACAGGGTGTAGATTTTGTATCTGCTAGTTCGCAGATGGAGATCTTAGAAGGCACAGTTATTCGAACTAAGGATAAGGGCGGTGCAATAGTTATATTTTCAGATAATAGTATCTTAACTATAGACAGCAACTCTGAAGTTGAGTTGGCAAAGGTTGGTACAAATGGGAATTTAATAGAAATAATACAGCATTCAGGAAATACTTGGCATAGAGTTACTTCAGGAGAGGCTGTGAATAGATATAAACTTACAACTCCTAGTCTAGAGGTACTGGTTAAAGGTACTAACTTTGGAGTAGAGAGCTCAATGGGCGAAGATGTGAATAATCAAGTACTAGTGTTGGAGGGTGAAGTAGAAGTGACACCTTTGCTCAATGACTCAGAAATGGCTCCTGTAAGTGTGCAGAAAGACCAGATTATCAGCTTTACTAATGCTCAACTAAAAGAATCAATTAGTATTAGGGTTGAGCAAGTCGGCGCCGAAAAACTAGGCACTGTTTGGACTTCCATGAATATATTATTGAATGGAATACTGACTCAAGAAGATATTAATCAAGCTTTCGATAATCCGGAAAATATTAAGACAAAATTAGATGAGTTTTTGGCTGAAGTTGCAAGGCGTCCTGAACTTCAAAGAGATAATTTGGTTGATCTCGATAAACCGAAACCATCAATCAATCGAGCAGATATAGAGAGCGCGAAACAGGAATTGGAAACTCTTCAGGGTAAGCTTGAAGATCCTGAAGTTGGTGAGGCATATTGCATAAAACTGTTTGAGATAGGAAAACTAGAGGCAGAATCAGTGGTATCCGAAGCCGAAACAGTTGGCATTGACGTAAGTAATGATTCACAATACCTAAACTTTGCCTTTGACTACTGTCTGGATGGAGAACTGGATGAACAAGAGGTATACGATCTAGAAGCATATCTAATGGGACTTTCTCCGGATGTCAGGGTCGAGTTTGATAGAGAGATAGGACAGTATCTGGATTTATATTTTCATGCTGGTTTAGACGGAAACCCAGACTGCGATAGGATTAACTCTACATCACAAGAAGAGTTTATTGAAGGACTAAAGTTTGTTGAAGACTCTTTTGGTGTAATAAGATCTACCAATCAAGAAGTTATACTGGATTTTGAGGCGATAAAGCGAAGTTGTGAAGAGGAGGAATAATTTACCCTACTTCGAATTTTTCTAATTTATCGTAGCTTTCTCTTCTAATAATATTTCCTACTGCGTTGCCAACAAATGCATATGGATATATAACATTATCAGCTCCCGCCTTATACAGCATTTTTGCATAGTATTCACGATGCACGGTTACAATAATTTTGGCTTTAGGATTTTTCTTTTTGATAGAAGTAACTAAAATTATATTATCTTCCAGACTTGGATTTGTGGATACAATTACGGCAGCCTTGTCGATATGAGCTAAGTCTTGTACTTCAGTATCTGAGATATCTCCTGCTACTGCAATAACGTTATCGTCCTGTAGGTCTTTAATTACTTTTGGATCATAATCTACAACTACAAGCTGTTGGTCCATAGTTTTTATTTTATTGATGATATATCCTCCGATTCTACTGGCTCCGACAAGGACTATATGACTTTTAAATACTACTTCTGTGCTTTTATCTGACTTAGTTTCTCGTTTACGTTCGAATACACCTAGGTATTTTTTAAGGGGTTTATAGATGCTGTCAGAGTAGAGTATTCCATATGTTGAAAGTGTGAAAGTAATAATACCAACTAGTGTGACTATCGATACTAATGTGTCATCAACAAATTCTGCTCTGCGAGCCATATACATCACTATCAAACTGAATTCTGAAATCTGAGCGACTGTAAGCCCAGTTTTAAAGGAGGTTACTTTCTTATATCCAAGACTACCCATTAATACCATCACAATTAAAGGGTTTCCAACAAGTACAAATAGTGATAACAGGATTGAGATTGGAAGAATTTCCATCAGGTTTCCTATCTGTAGACTCATTCCGAGATTAATGAAGAACAAAACAATAAAGAAGTCTCTAAGTGGTCTAATTTTGGTGATGATCTGCAAACTCTGATAGGTGTTAGCTAATGCGATTCCTGCAAGTAGTCCGCCGATTTCGATAGACAAGCCTATAAATTCGGAGCTTGTGAATGCCGCCACTCCAAGTGCCCAGCTAATCGCAAAGATAAACAGAATTTCTTGTGATTTAACTAGATAGCCAAGTAGTTTTGGAAATACGAATCTACTAGCTAGACCAATTATGATGAAAAGAATAACTGCTTTTCCTAGAGATAAGATTACGCCAAATGCTATATCCTCGTTGCTACCTCCACTTTGACCACTAATTCCAGAAAGTAGTACAAGTGCAAGAATTGCTACGAAGTCCTGAACCAAGAGTATTCCGATTGATATTCTGCCGTGCAAAGTACCTAGTTCTTTCTTATCTGTCAACAATTTTACAATTACAATTGTGCTCGAGAAGGTTAGAGCGATAGAGACATATATGGCTCCTATAGGCTGGATTCCAAGGGCAATAGCCAATAGAAATCCAAGGATTGAGGTAAATACAATCTGTCCAATCCCAGCGACTAAAGAAACTTTTCCTAGGAATCTGAGCTCTCCCAGTCTGAGTTCTAGTCCTAGTAAAAACAGTAGTAGAGTTATTCCGATTTCTGAAAAAAAGTGAAGTGCTGCCTCTGATCCACTCGAAGCTAGATGGAATTGTGATACAAAAATTCCAACCAAGATATAGGCCAAAATAGGCGGCTGCTTAGCGAATCTGAATAGAATAGCTACGACAGTAGCTAGGCCCAGAAGTAGGGTGATTTCTACAAAAAAGTTTTCCATAAAGGCAAAAAAGTTACGTGCTTTGCGGTATTATACATACAAAGCATATTCTGGTACAGATCAACAAATGATAGAACTTCCAAAATTCGAGAATATAAGACCAAAGCTGGCAAGTGCAATAGAATCGATAAGGCCTCAACTAGATAAAGTTTCTGGCTTTATGCGCAGTAAGGTGCGGTTGCTCTCTGTAGTCATAGTATTGTTTGCAATTAGTATATTTCTTGGTGTTTCTGTTGGTAATGCAGGACCAGGTGATTTTTTCTTCTTTCCAAAGCTGGTACTAGAAAACAGGTTTTTATCCATCAATCCAGAGAATCCCGAAGCGTCAACAGAAAATATCTTACAAATTCTGGCTGATCGTGGGGGGCACCTTAAGTATAGAATCAGCATAGGAGACTGCACTTCAGTATCAATAGCGGCTGCAGAATTTGATTATCAGTTGGGTAGAGCGTTTGATCTTATGCCCCATGTATCCGGTCAGAACACTTCTAAAATAATGGTTGGAGTACATGAGACTTTAAGTAGTATCGAAGCGAATTCTGTTTGTGAATTACCCGTAGATCTTTTAGCTATTCAGTACCTATCAGGAGCTATCGCGGTAAAGTTCGATACTAATGCATTACAAAGCAGTATTCAGAGAATAAATAGTGATACGAATTTAGAGTTGGAGCAATCTCTAGATAGAGAGTCGGATAGTGAGTTGTTAGATCAGCAGAGACTAGATGGGATTAACGCCTTAGTTCAGTTGAATAGAGAAGTTATGAATCAAGAAGATATAGAATCTAACTCATATATGGATGCTGTACAAGCCCGATTGGCAGTATTAAATGTAAATATTTTGCTTGACTCAGAGTCTCCGAAGATACTTAACTGGGATCAATATTCGGATGCTCTTTGCCGTTATTTCTCTGATGAGTGCATAGCATTAGATCTTGATGCTAAATGGAATAGTATAAACTATTCTGGTATCTCTGCTAGATGGGATAATAGTTTGGAAAGTGGCAGGGTGGTTTTTGAAGAAGTGCTAGATAATCTATTCTCCCACGATAACTAAGATGTCTTCTTGGTAGTCTGATTGAATTATGCCATCTATGTCAGAATCGAATACTAAGCTGCCTGGTAGCTTAGACTGTATATCGTATAGAGTGCCTACCTTTTCTCCATCAGTGAAGTCGTAAAGTTTTGTAAGAGCAGATGTCTCAGAACTTTTATCAATTCTATATGTTACGAAGTTGTTATTCTCTACTATAGGTGCAAGTTCTTTCTCTGTAAGGGCTTTGCCGCTAGAATTAACAAATAGTACCTTAGGTTTGTCGATGTAGTAGGCTAGATTGTTCCAAATACTATCTACATAGTTCTGGAACTGCTTGTGTGTAGTATCTATAAAGCCTATCGACCAACCAACATCAGGCAGTATTCCAAGAGTTTTGATAAGTGCCCCTGGTCCTCCGATGTTATTATCTACGACTAGGCTTACTGCTGCGGAGTCTAGCTTTTCGGCCAGCGCAAACACCGCCGCCACATCTTCGATTTCGATATTTGTTTCTACCTTTTCTTTGAATAGACTATAAAGGTCTAGATATATACTAACTTTTTCGTTTAGAGGACTTTCATCATTAAGGACTTGTCTAAGTGTCGCCTTTATTAAGTTTTGCTGTCTAGCAGCCCTATCGAAATCTGATGTAGTTTTGCGAGATCTTGCATAAACCATTGCTTCAAATGCATCGAAGTTATTTGGTCCAGCTGGAAATTCAAATAACCCGTATTGTCCATCAAAGAAATAAACAGGGTTAGGGCATTCTCTGTCTGAGGGAACTTCTGCGCAAGGGAATCTATCTTTGAATGGCTCATCGAGCACAATATCTACGCCGCCTAAAGTAGTGATTATGTCTTCGAATATTCGAAGATCGATAAACCCGTAATAGTGTATAGTTCTTTGAGTTAATTGTTCAATCACTCCTGCTAGACCCTCTACACCATCAATTGCATAAACTGCGTTGATTTTGTAAGCAGTGTTGACGCCATTTGGACGTTGGTAATTGAGATATAAATCCCGAGGGAACGATATAAATATAAGCTTACCAGTAGCTTTTTCTAAGCTGGCTAGCATTATTGTGTCTGTATTTTGCAATCCAAAATTCACTCCATCTCGACCACCATCCACACCTACAATCAGAAAGTTGGTAAATCCATCGGTTGACTTTAGTTCGGGAGCTGAGCCACTTACCCAGCAAATGGGGCTTAAAGGATCATCACATGTTTCTGAATTTGGATCTCCAAAGTTGGAATTCTCCGCAGGCTTGAGAGAATTACTTATCCCTAGATTGAAGGATTTAGCAATAATGGTCCCCCAACTCTTACTGTCTAGTATATTTGGACAGAAATCGGTGGTATCTGTCTGTTCAAGCCACCCTTGCTCTATCAATGCGTTATAACTACAGAGCTGTCGATATCTTAGAAATACTACGCCACCAAATACAGTAACCAGTATTACTATAGATAAGATAGATAATGAGAATATTATGAATATTTTTTTAACTCTCCATTTTTTCTCCTTTGTTTCGGATTCCTTATTTTTCTTCTTAGATTTTGGATCGGTGATTTCTTCTAAATCGTTTCTGAGAAGGTGCTTAACAACCCGATAGCGTATATGGTTTATCATTGTAAACTATTTTAGCGAAACACTCGCTATAAACCCAGCTGATAAGGTGTATAATTTACAAGCATTTATTATCTACAAAATATGTCAAACAAGGTTAAGAAGCTATATAGATCAGAGAAAGACAAGTTAATCGCCGGAGTTGCCGGAGGGGTTGCTGAATATTTCGAAATTGACTCTACTATAGTAAGAATTATTTTTATTGGGTCTTCAATAGCTTGGGGTGCTGGATTCTGGATTTACCTAGCGATGTGGTTATTGGTTCCAACGGAATCAAACAAGCAACAAGCAGGAGGAGAAGCTATCAACCAAAACGTTGCAGAGATTAAACAGAAAGTTAAAGAAGCGGGACAATTCGTTAAGGGTAAGGTAGAAGATATGTCTGATCAAGATGGTAAGTAACAATGAGTAGACTTAAAGGTCTTGTACTAATAATGATTGTAGGGCTAGCTTCGCTAGCCCTACTTGTTATCTCTCAATCTGACCTCACCGGAAGCAGGTTAACAAGCAAGCAGAAATTTGATCTTTACTCACATATCGATACTAGAGATTTAATTTCTGGATACTTCCAATTAATAAAACGACCAGTAAATCCTTACAGCTTAACGGCGGATATTACTTTTTATGGAGATATCTTCTGGGGTAGGAGGACCCAAACTGCCGCTATGCAAACAGAAAATCCGTATGATTTCCCGTTCTTAGGACTAAATACTTTCGACAAGCAGGAGCTAGAGACATGGGTAGCCAACCTTGAATGTCCTGTTACAGATCAGGTCGCTACCACTTACGAAGAGGAAAACTTATTTAAATTCAATTGTAGAGAGGAGTTCTTGCCAAATGCAAGAAAGTGGTTTGACGTATTTTCGCTTGCAAACAATCATACTGATAATAGAGGTGGCCAGGCTGGTCTAGACACTACGCGTGCAAAGCTGGAAGAATATGATTTCCAGTACTTTGGCCACTACGACAATGCAATTGTTGCAGATGCCTGTGAAATTATATCGGTACCAATATATCTAGATTACCCGAAAGGTGCACAAAAGATCTTTGAGGACCCTCATATACCTCTCGCTATGTGTGGGAGCCATAGCGTGATAAAGCTGATAACTGATCAAGAGATCAAAGCGATAACACCTTATTCTGAACTCTTCTATACAGTAGAAATGCCTCATCAAGGTGTAGAGTATCTGACTGATGCAGGAGATCTAAAAAAGATAACTTATCGAAAAATGATCGATGCAGGGGCTGACGTTGTAATTGGGGGGCACCCTCATGCAGTACAACAAACAGAGTATTACAAAGATAAGCTAATAGTTCATTCGATAGGTAATTTTATCTTTGATCAGAGGTTTAGTTGGGAAGTAACGCACGGGGTCGGCATCAAGGCTAAATTGTCAGTAGACTACGATGAAAATATTGGGAAGTGGATTGAGTTAGCTCCAAAATGTTTGGATTTTAAGGACAACTGCTTAGAGCTGGCCAAACAAATAGGGTTAACTAAACCTGAATTTAAGGTTGAATGGGATATGGTAGCGTCAGATAGTTCAGGTCCCTACACTAAGAAAGCAAATGAGGTAGACGCAAAAACGCTAAAAAAACGTTTAGCTCTATAGAACCATGGTGTATAATTTCGGATGCAAACATCTTTTGTGAACAACACAAATTTCTTCCTCGCTGCTTAGCAGCGCCGTTTGTATCCCTCCAAATTCGAATTAATTAATGTAAAATCAACTTACCGACATATATTAGAAGTAGCAGCTATGAAATATAACCATCAAGAGTTAGAAAAGAAATGGAGACAGCAATGGGAATCCAGTGAAATATACAAAACTCCGACAAACCCAAAAAAAGAGAATGCTAGATATATCTTGCCTCAACTTCCCTATCCTTCAGGAGCAGGTCTACATATGGGCCATGCTGAGGTGTATGTAGCCTGTGATATTTTTGCCAGGTATAACAGAATGCTGGGTATGGATGTGCTTCAGCCAATTGGTTGGGATGCTTTCGGTCTGCCAGCAGAGAACTATGCATTCAAAACAAATACTCACCCAAGAATCAGCACTGATAATGCGATCAAGAACTTTATTGAGCAGATTAAATCTCTTGGAGTTTCTGTAGATTGGGAGAAAACCGTGGGTAGCCATGAACCAGATTATTATAAATGGACTCAATGGTTCTTCTTGTTGATGTTAGAGAGAGGGCTAGCTTACCGTAAAAAACAAGCAGTGAATTGGTGTGAGAACGATAAGACTGTATTAGCTAATGAACAGGTAGAAAACGGTAAATGTGAGAGATGCGGCACAGAGGTTGTACAGAAAGAAATGGAGCAGTGGTTCTTCAAAATTACTGAGTACGCAGACAGACTTTACGACGATTTAGACAAGGTTGATTGGCCGGAAGAGACAGTTAAGCGGCAGCGTGATTGGATAGGCAGATCAGAAGGTGCGGAGATTAGCTTTCAGGTCAGGAAGTCAGGTTCAGAACAAGACGATTATGGAGAGCTAAGGGTGTTCACAACTAGGCCAGATACTCTTTTTGGAGCTACATTCATGGTGATAGCTCCAGAGCATGAACTATTAGAGAAGCTTGCTGATTCAGACATAATCAATAATAAGGAAGAAGTTAATCAATATGTCGAGAAGGCTTCGTTTAAGAGTGAATTGGAACGTCAACAACAAAAAGAAAAGACAGGAGTAAGGATCGATGGAGTAGTAGCCGTAAATCCAGCAAATGATCAAGAAATTCCAATTTTTGTGGCAGACTATGTATTGGGTGGATACGGTACTGGCGCAATTATGGCTGTACCCGCTCATGATGAGCGTGATGGGGAGTTTGCTCAGATGCATTCTTTACCAATTGTAACTGTTGTAGAAGACAATGTACTAATTGCTTCTGGGTTCTTGGATGGCAAGAGTGTAGAAGAAGCTAAAAAGGCGATGATCTCATGGTTAGAAGAAGAGGGGATCGGTAATGCCAAAAAGACGTTCAGACTTCGAGACTGGTCAATCTCCAGGCAAAGATTCTGGGGTTCTCCTATCCCGATGCTTTATGACGAAAAGGGTGAGTTACATCCTGTGCCAAAAGAAGATTTACCAGTTATGCTTCCAGATGATGTTGACTTTAAACCTACTGGACAATCTCCGCTTACGTATTCGGAATCCTTCCATGAAGGAGTAGAAGAAAAGTACGGAAAAGGTTGGAGACGAGAATCTGATACCCTAGATACGTTTATGGATTCCAGCTGGTACTTCTTTAGGTATATTGATCCTAAGAATGATAAAGAATTTGCATCCCCAGAAGCGTTAGAAACTTGGATGCCAATAGACTTCTATCTAGGAGGGCCAGAGCATGTTAATGGTCACTTATTGTATTCAAGATTCTTTACGAAAGTGTTATATGATGCAGGCTACGTAAACTTCGATGAACCATTTTCTGTTCACAGACATCAAGGTCTTATCAAGGGTCCTGACGGAAGGAAAATGAGTAAACGTTGGGGGAATGTTATTAACCCAACAGATGTAATAAAAAGCTATGGTGCGGATACTGCCAGAGTTTATCTGATGTTCATGGGTCCACTAGAGCAAGATAAAGCTTGGAATGATAGTGCTGCACAGGGGGTCAGGAGATTCTTACAGAGAGTATATGATTTTGAGCCTCAAGGAGAAAGTTCTTCAAATGATGTAAAAGCTGCAACTCACAGACTTATTAGTAAGGTGACCGAAGACATTGCTGGGCTTAGTTTCAATACCGCTATAGCTGAGTTTATGAAGGTGCTTAATACTTATGAGGAGGATCCTAAACAAGTAGGAAAGGATAGTTGGTTAGACTATGTCAGATTATTGGCTCCGATGGCTCCGTTTGTAACAGAAGAAGTCTGGAAGAATATGGGCAGGAAGGAATCGGTGCATTTAGAAGCTTGGCCAGAGTTTGATCCAGAAATGATTAAAGTAGTCGATGTAACTATAGGTGTGCAGATTAACGGTAAGGTAAGAGATTCTATAGATATCTCTGCAGAAGCTTCTGAAGAAGAAGCTGTATCACTGGCACAGAAAAGCGAAAAAATTCAAAAGTATCTTTCTGAAGGTGAGTTGCGTAAAGTGATTTATATTCCAGGAAAGATCCTAAACCTAATAGTAAATTAGTATGTCCGAAGAAAGATACCAGTGGCAGAAGTTATTAACTTCTAGTGCCTCGCGTAATATCTCAGACTTTAAGCCCGAGTTCGGGGTTAGAGTTAACTCTAGATATTCCACTGGCAAGGCTAAGGATGTAGAGCTGCAGATTTATACTCAAGACTTTAGAGATAATCTGTTTGTAATAGGACCATTCAATAATTGGGGTAGAGATAAAAATATGGAACCCTACAAGTTAGGGCAGGTTAATGAAGGTTTCCAGATTGTGAGCTTCTCTAAAGGGGAATTTCAGCATAAGACGCCTTATTTACTTATCGATAATGGTGTCGTCAAGCGTGATCCTGGAAGTCTTTACTTTGATGAGATGGGCAACTCAGTATTCTGGGACTTTGAAGATCGTGCAGCATATCAGCAGAAACACAATCGACCAGATAGAGTAAATAGGGCAGTTAAGATTATCCAAAGTGACCTTCCTGGTTTAATAACGCACTACTGTGATAAGAAGAAAAAGAAGCTTGGTCACGAAATCCCCAAAGAAGGGTATTATAGATTTATAGCTGACTGTGGGGTGATTCCTAGACTAGCTGAGTTAGGATTCAATGCTATTCAGTTTTTACCTGTCTCACAGGCTATAGATGGAGATAAATGGAGTTTTAGGTATCTAATTCCATTTCTCTATGCAATCAATAAATTATGGGGGAATCCTGATGATTTTGCATACATGATTGATAAGTTTCATGAACATGGAATTTCGGTTATTTTAGACCATGTAATTTCGCATGCACCTGATAGAAAGTTCAGATTATTTGATATTCCAAATCGTAAAATTGGTATACATCGTTGGGTTGGGTCTTCTGGAGAGCCGTTATTCTTAGGAGAAGATACCAGTTGGGGAACAAAGAGATATCAATATCATAACAACGTTACAAGACGCTTTCTTGCACAAAGTGCTGTATCTTACCTGAAAAACTATAAAATCGATGGCTTTAGGATCGATAATGTAGATGGGATACTTAGACATGGTGAGAATGGTGATGGGCCAGAAAGACATGGTGGCAGGGAACTTATGAGAGAGCTGGCATCAGAGGTCTATGCCTATGATCCTCATTCATACTTGCATTTGGAGTCTCACTATTTTCATGGGGATAATGCAAAATTATTGGTACAAGACTTAGAGGGGGACGAAAGAGCACTGGGTGCAACAGCTTATACCTCTTCAAGGTTGACTCACTTTCTACACCAAGAATATATGCCAAAGCCAAGTGATAAATTTACACCTTGGGATGTGAAGAATATTATTGCCGAGAAAGAATGGGGTCGCTCCAATTCCACAGTAGCTGACTATCATAATCATGATGCTGCCGCAGGTTTGATGGCAATGAGGGCAACTGGCTCTTATGCTTATGATGCTCTTATCTTGAAGAATCCCGAGATACATCATCATGCAGTCGGGAAGATTAAGGTTATGGAGGCCTTGATCAGTTTTGGTATGGAAGGTCGTAATTTAGACCTATTGCAATCAGTATTGTTACAGACAGGCACCTTCGAGCATGACTCATCAGTTCATTGGTGGTTGGATCACACTGAGGTCAGTAGGGCTATGTTGGAATACAAAAAGGCCGTCAATAAAATAATGGACGCCAAAGCATTCTGGCCACTAAATGTTGAGAATAGGAACTATCTAAACATTGACGATAAATCTAAAACATTAACCATCCATCGTACTGATGGTGAGGAAGATTATTTAATTATAATTAATATGGCAAGTCATCTACTATTTGACTTTGTTATTCCATCTCCAGTAAAAGGTAGCTATTCTCCTGTACTGAATTCTGACCAGCTCATGTACGCTGGTACTGGAAGGGCTTATCTGCCTACAGAAATCGCTACTGAGCCGACCAATTTATTTGAGTTCCATAAGTATGGAATCAGATTAGGATCTTTACCTGGCTACACAACTATTGTACTAAAGCTGATCAGCTAGAAAATATCTGAAATCCTTGCTAGATAGGGTATAATTACCCATGTTCAAAGAAGAGAATAGAATTTATATTTATTTGGTCGGTATTCTGATCGGAATAGTCTTACTACTACTTTTTGCAAAGGATGTAGCTTTACCGTTTATTGCTGGGCAGCCTACATCTTTGGATACTGGGGAGTT
>CAYGMI010000006.1:20902-30371 GCA_964351125.1 uncultured Candidatus Saccharibacteria bacterium
TACAATGAGCCGCCTCCAACTGTGATTTCGAGTGATCTTGATTATTTTATGGAGGTGAAGACTAATTACGGAAATATAAACATAGATTTGTTTGAAGATTCAGCTCCAAATAACGTTAATAGTGTTGTCTTTTTAGCTAATCAAGGCTTTTATGATGGTACGAAGTTTCACAGATTAATTCCAGATCTTTTGTTGCAAGGCGGAGACAGGAATACTTTAAATGATGACCCAGCTGATGACGGTTTGGGAAATCCTGGATACCTAATTGCGGATGAGGTTAATTGGGATTCGTTAAATCTTTCTGAACAACAAAGGCAGACGCTACGCTCAGAGGGCTATTCAAACGTAGTAGGTTTAGTTTCGGTGCCGATGGATAAGTACTTGGTAGCAATGGCTAACACCAGACCAAATAGTAATGGTGGCCAATTCTTCTTTATATTGGCCCGCGATGATGATCCGAGAATACAATCTCTTCAGGGTCGGTTTACTGTGATTGGTAGAGTCACTAAAGGTGTATCAGTTATAAATAAAATAAATGACATTGAAGTAGATAATCCTGACGCACAGGTTCCTCGACCGGTTTCTGAAGTAGAACTTAAAGAAGCTGATATCTTCACTAATTAATTCTGAGTTAATAGTATCCAGCTATCCTAGTATATGTGGAAGAAACACCTATACAGGGCACTATTAGCTTGCCTTCTGATACTTTCGTTAATAGCGGCTATAGTAATTAGCACAAGGCAAGATAGACCAGCAGGATTGTCATTTATGTATAGAGTTCCAACGACTTCTAGCTTCGTGTTTCCTCGAGCGTATATCTCTGGTGCTGTTGCTAATCCCGGTGTATACGAAATTTCTACAGACATGAGAATAAATCAGCTTATAGAGCATGCTGGTGGGTTTACAGAAAATGCCGATTCAGAAATAGTTGCTAGTAGTATTACTCTGTCAGAGAAAGTAAAAGATGCGCAGCATGTCTTCGTGCCAATTATGCAAAATACATTGTCCACTCGGTCAAATAGTGATGAAGATACCATTGGGTTAATTAGTTTAAACAGCTCTAGCTTATCTAGGCTAATGGAGATTCCGGGAGTAGGTGAGTCGACTGCCACAAAAATAATTGAAGGGAGGCCATACCTAAAAATTGATGATGTAAAAAATGTCTCAGGAATTGGCGACTCCAAGTATCTACAATTCTTGGACTATGTAACTTTATGAGGTATTTTCGGGTGTGGCAAAAAAGATTACTTGGTTTAGTTACTGCATTCAGGAAGTATGGCATATATAAGCTTTTGTTAGCCTGTGTCCTAGCCAGTTTGATTGTTTTTGATGCTTCGCCAGTTTGGTTTGTGATCAGTATTCTACTCCTGCTTGTTATCAAAGACCCCATATCTGTCGTTTTAGTCTTTTTGGTTTTGGCGTACTTCCTGATATTGAATGAACAGAAAAGTATGAGGGTTGAAAGCTCAGTTGGTCAGCCTGTCACCACTGTAGAGTATATGTATGAAGTCTACAGTACCTCTAGGACTCAGGTGTTTGTCGCGGCTTCCTCCTTTGGGAATTTGTTGGTAGAAGCTCCTTTGTACCCAAAGCTAAGTAAGGGATATATTGTGTCTTTAGGTGGTGGGGTTTTAGCAAGGGTGACGAGCGAATTTGAAGGAGGGTTTTTGTACTATCTTTTATCGCAAGACTTAAATCTATTTACTAGCACTAATTCAGTTATAGTGATAAAAACTAATTTTGACCTTATATACACTATTAAATCTAATTTAGATAGGGTTCTCAAAAAGTATTTATACCCAGATAATGTAGCACTTGCTGCGGGTGTTATATGGGGGGACGATTCGGAGCTGACTAATAGTGCGAAAGAAGCGATGCAAAGGACTGGATTGACTCATCTGATAGCAGTATCAGGATTCAATGTTTCTGTAATTATTTTATTGGTATCAAAGTTTAGAGGTAGGCTACCAAGGCATTTATTATCATTTCTGACAGTAGTATTTCTCGTCGCTTTTAACCTATTTGTTGGATTAGAAAACTTACCTGCAACAAGGGCTACTTTGATGGGAGTTTCCGTTGTGTTAGGGAATCTGACGGGTAGACCGGGCAGTATTTGGGGTTCACTTTCTATTTCTGTAATAGTGATTTTACTTCTGGCTCCAAGCTCTATAACCAGTATAAGCTTCCAACTTTCGGTTGCAGCACTGATAGGTATTCTTCTATTATTTCCGAAATTGGATTACTTTTTCTCTTTTCTACCTAAACTTATTAGGGAAGGTGTATCTCTTACAATGGCGGCAAATCTTTCTACTTTCCCAATAACAGTAGCAAGTTTCGGAGGTTATTCCATTATTAGTCCAATATCGAACTTGATATTGGGTCCTTTAATACCATTACTTATGGCCCAGACATCAATAAGTTTAGTGATGTCTGGCATATTGAGTTCATTAAGCAGTATCGTTTTCTATCCTGTTTACTTACTAACCGAGGTATTTTTTATGACTAATGAGTTAATGGCTTCGCTTGATTGGGGTTATACAAATAATAGATTGTTGATCTTGCTTATAGGTATATTGTTAGTGATGATAATTGTTCGGGCTGATTACTTAATGTTGGTAGGTAAGAATGCAAAGTAAGG
Organism: uncultured Candidatus Saccharibacteria bacterium; assembly: GCA_964351125.1. Lineage (GTDB taxonomy): Bacteria > Patescibacteriota > Dojkabacteria > J137 > JAEUSD01 > CAYGMI01. The sequence goes on from CAYGMI010000006.1 coordinate 23,541, forward strand.
CACTGTGGGTGCTCCTAATAATTCTAGTATTATTTGCTTACACTGTAGATTCCTATATACCTAATGAGGGGCAGTTTAGGCTGGACTTTCTAAACGTAGGTCAGGGGGATGCTACCTTAATTCGGACCCCAGACGGGCTCCTTGTGCTTATAGATTCCGGTAGAGCAAATACTCTTCTTGCAGAGTTGAAAGATGTTCTTAGGTACAATGAGAGGGAAATAGAGTTATTTATTGGTACACACCCTGATGCTGATCATGTTGAGGGAAGTTTAGAGCTATTTGAATATTTTGAGGTGAAAAACATCTTTTGGAGTGGTCATTCTAAGTCTAATAGCTTAGTTGAGCAGATTCAAACAGTAGCAGCAACAGAAGGTTCAAACTTTACAGTTAATTCAGATAACGGATTTAGGGTAGGTTGTTGTGTATATTTTGATGTTGTTTGGCCACCTTTGGGAGAAGATTTAAATGTTTTAGATGCAAATGATGCTTCAATTACCCTATTGATCACATATCAGAATTTTGATGTCTTTATGGGAGGGGATCTTAGTAAAGAATACGAACTCGCCAGCCTTGAGTTTACAGACAATAGGAAGGTAGAGCTTCTAAAAGTAGGTCATCATGGAAGTAGTACTTCTACATCTTTAGAGCTCCTCGATAGGATATCTCCCCATTACGCTATGATTTCGGTCGGCCGCGATAATTCGTATGGCCATCCTAGTACGGAAGTGCTAGATGTTCTTATGGAAAGGGGAGTAAATGTATATAGAACTGATTTATTAGGGCGAATAACTGTGAAGGTCTCTGAAGGGGAAGTGTCCGTAATATCAGAGAATTTACTTGAGTAGTTCAATGTTTCCTTATACAATCGGTTGTTATTATTAATCAATATATATGTATCCTAAATCAGAGAACTACGAAAGATCATTAGTAATTTTAAAGCCTGATACTATTCAGAGAGGGTTAATAGGAGAAATAATTTCTCGTTTCGAAAAGAAGGGGTTGAAGTTGGTTGGAATGAAGATGGTTTGGCCAACAGAAGAAATTGCTGCGAGGCACTACGACCAACCAGAATCTGCGATGATCGCATTGGGTGAGAGGACTCTTGCGGCTTACAGAGAAAAGGGTGAAGAATTAGATGAGACCCCAATTGAAATTGCTCAGAGAATTCAAAAGACCTTGGTTAAATTTATGACCACAGGACCTGTTGTAGTTATGGTAATTGAAGGAGCCCATGCAGTTGCACATGTAAGAAAAATTAGAGGAGGAACAAATCCATTAAGCGCGGATGTTGGTTCGATTACCGCAGACTACACAATAGATTCCTATTTTATAGCTGATGAGAATAAAAGAGCAATTAGGAATCTAGTTCATGCTTCTGGCACCGTGGAAGAAGCAAATGCAGAAGTGGCAATTTGGTTTGAAGAAGAAGAGTTGTTTAACTATTCAACCGCTGCGGATATGATTCTTTATTCCAATAAATGGGAAGAAGATGATAGGGAGTCTTTACGCAATAAGTATATTGAGTAAGGCTATGTTAGAATGGCCCTACCTTATTTGCTCCTATAGCTCAAGTGGATAGAGCACGCCTCTCCTAAAGGTGAGATCCAGGTTCGAATCCTGGTGGGGGTAGTTTAAAAAGTCTTCTGCTACTAATTACTCGGTTCAAAATCCAGCCTGTAGATATTGGCTTTTTCAAGGTCTTGTAAAAGAGTTAGCAATGCTGAGTTGTCTGGTGTTATTCCATAGACAATTACTTTAGTATCAGCAGGTTCAAGTACTGTGGTTGTATTATTACCAAACTGGTCAGCTGTATAAACACTTTCAGAAGATTGGCTGGAATAAACAATATAACTGTTGTTATTGGACCACTGAATCGATGTATTGATAACGTCCATTGGGAGCTCTGAATTCTGAATGTCTACTTTCACCGAATCCCTAAGTTGACTAACGGTTATGTCTACACTAGAGATTCCTTCACTATTCCTGATAAATATGTTTTCTCCGGAAGGGGATATTGCTACCACCTCGTATTCTCCAATTTCAGTGATAAAGCTCTGTTCGATATTCAAGAAGTAAAGAGATTCCCCTGATTTAAGTGCCAGATTCTGTAGGCTATTTTTAGGAGCGATTATTTCAGTAATATCCTTTGGAAGGGTGACATTCAGTAGTTTAACCTCTGTAGAAATACCGGAAGAGTAGACCATCAAAGTATCATTCTCTATAAAATAGGCTATCCCGTTGGCAATACTAAATACTGGATCATCAATTCCGTTGTAACTTACGATGGTAGAAGTGTTGGCTATGATGTCATGGTCAATTAGAATTTTGTCAGAAAGTATTAATAAGTTGTTGGAGTCTCTAAGCCATTTGATTTGATCGATAGGATAATCGATAGAAAGTTTGTTTATGGATGTTGGTTCATTGTATGTATCTGTATCGAGTACATAGTAACCCGTACCAGAGTTTATTAAGATTTTTCTATTATCTGGAGAAGGTAGTATCAAAAGCGTTTTGTCTTTTGCACTAGTAGATATTGAGCCTACAAGATTAGTAAGTTTTACTTCTGATGACCCTTGATTAAAGCCAAAGTTACTTGTGTTCAGATCTCTTTGCCAGATGCCAATGTTTGCACCAATTTGACTGTCGGCGACTACATAGTACATCCTACTTCTGTCTTTAGAGAAAAATAGCTGGGATATATTCTTCGTTTCCAAAGAAGTTAATTGTAGTTCGTCTGGAAAGAGCCTGAAATCTACATCTGTTACTAACCCTGCAGAAATCTCGATCTCTTGTTCCCAGCTACTGTACTGTTCCTTTTGGACACGAAGCAGATACTTACCAGGTAATACATTTTCAATCGTTTTATTCGAGGTTAATCTTTGGATTTGTTCGTCAAGATATACGCTTACTCCATCGTCTGTAGGGGAGTTAAGTCTAATAGTTCCGGTGGCCGATATACCTTGGTCTGTAAATGTATTACCGCGTGCTAGAATTAGAGCGAACGCTGCGGTACCGAAAAAAACTCCCATGGTTAGAAAGTATCTTCCGGTAGAGGTTATTCTTTTTAGAAATTTAGATTTGGTATTCATTCGCAATAAATTATACACTTAAGGATGCTTAGAAGTAAGAGAATTGCAATAGATTTGGGTACAGCCAACACGGTAGTCATGCTTGATAATAGGCAAATAGTGGTCAGGGAGCCTACAGTTGTTGCCTATAGTAAAGTGGATCGGAAGATTTTGGCAGTAGGGCAAGAGGCAAAAGAAATGCTTGGGAAAGTCCCCGAAGGAGTTGAAGCGAGTAGGCCTATGCAGTCTGGAGCAATTGCGAATTACAGGGGTACAGAGGCGCTGTTAAAACGGTTTATGCAAAATGCGGTAGGTAGAAATTCTTTCCTAAAACCTGAAGTGATAATCTCTGTTCCAGCTGGCATAACATCAGTAGAAGAGAGGGCTGTACTTCAGGCTTTGAATGCATCTGGTGCTGGACGTGTTTACCTTCTGCCAGAGCCAATAGCAGCTGCTATTGGTGCAAATCTCCCAATTCATGAATCCACAGGAAATATGATAGTAAACCTAGGTGGAGGAACTGCAGAGGTGGCAGTATTATCTCTCAATGGGATAGTAAGCTATGTGTCTAAACGAGGTTCGGGTGATGCTCTGAATGAAGCAATTCAGAAATATGTGAAGAAAAAGCACGGAATCAATATAGGTGAGTTAACTGCTGAGCAAATTAAAATCAGAATTGGTTCTGCAGTAGAAGAGAGAAAGCCAATATACATGGAAGTAAAGGGGAGTAATTCGAAATCCGGTATGCCAGAAATGGTTACGTTAGACTCGAACCAGATCTGTGAGGCAATCCGTCCTGTCCTCATTCAGATAGTAATGTCTGCTAAAGATGTGCTAGAAAAAACACCGCCAGAGCTAGCGTCCGACATTATTGATCGTGGTATTGTACTCAGTGGAGGCACTGCTTTGTTACGCAATATTGACGATTTAATGGTTACAGCATTGGGTGTCCCAGCGCATGTTGTGGATGAGCCACTTGATTGTGTAGTTAGAGGATTAGGATTTGCTCTAGAAAATCTTGATCAGCTAAAGAGGAGTATGAGGAGTAAATAGTGTATGGACCGGATTGATTACCGGTCCTATTTTGTCAACTTTGACTGCGATGTTCCGAAGGTTGCCACGTTAAGATAGTGTATCCCGCCATGAAACTCACGGCTACGATTAACACCCCGATTACCACTGCAAAGAATAGATTTACGCCTCTAGAGCTTAGAAAAAGAGTGTAAGCAAAGATGGTAGGAGCTACTAGGGCGCAGAACGCTAACTTGTCACTGTCCATGAATGTCTTTATGACATTCATTGCTATGAACGGCATCAGGAAGATGGAAGCAATATATCCGAAGATAATTGCCCAAACGTAGAGGAACAGTAAGATCGTAGGAAGTACAAACTCCATTTGAACACCTCAAGGTACTATATTATCGGATATATTATTATATCACATCATATATAAAATTGTGGAGCGCTAAAAAAGCACTAGTCAGTTTGTTGACTAGTGCTACATAGGAGTATCTCCCTTTCTATTTTACGAGGTTTCGACCCACGCAAGTGTCGTAGAAAGCAGAATGCGGAACATTCTTTGAATGTTCCGCATCGGTTATTCCGAAAACTATTTGCCTTTTATCCAGATAATAGCTCCCATTGCTAATCCAGCTAATAATCCAAATACTATATTGTTATTAGCTAGCCAGCCAGCTATTCCAGAGTATATTAATAATACTCCGAGGACATTCCCTATACTCCTAGAAGAGTGTTCTACCAAAAAAGGGTCCTCCTCTAGGGTCAGTTTTATGTCTGAAAAGCTATTTGAGAACTTCTCGAGAAGAATGGTTATTAGCCCCTTGTGAAGCATTGCTCCACCGAGTTCTACTATCCCATACGAGATTAGAATAAAGGCAAACGTCCTCAGTAACGATTCTAAAAAGCCCATCTATGAACTCCCTTTTTTATTAACTGAAGAGTATAACCTATAGCGGTGTCTTGAGCAATATATAGTGAGGGCAAAAGAAGCGGATCCTTACGGATCCGCTTCTTAGCATTAATAGAAGTAACGTATTACTTGATTTCTACTTTTGCTCCAGCTTCTTCTAGCTGCTTTTTTGCATCCTCAGCTTTGTCCTTGCTTACGCCTTCTAGAACTGGCTTTGGAGTAGACTCTGTTAGGTCTTTAGCCTCTTTTAGACCAAGTCCGCTAAGTGTCTTTACAACCTTAATTACAGCGATCTTCTCAGATCCTGCATCAGCTAGGATAACGTCAAACTCAGTTTGAGCTTCTCCTGCTTCTTCAGTTGCACCTGCTGCCATAGGCATCATGCCCATAGCCATTGGAGCTGCTGCTTGAACATCGAATTCCTCTTCTAGAGCCTTTTTTAGCTCAAAAGCTTCTACTACAGATAGCTCTTTGATTTGGTCAACGATCTTTGTTACTTTGTCTGCTGCCATGTTAGATAAATAATAACTAATTAAATCAATTTAAAATTAAGCTGTTTTCTCTTCAGAAAAAGCCATATCCAGAATTATTGCTACTGAGCGCACACTGTCTTCCAATACATTCACTACACCGCTCAATGGGTTTGTTAATAGTCCAGCAATCATTGCGATTGACTGATCCTTAGTTGGCATATCTGCCAGTTCTTCAACCTGGGCCATTGTTAGTTTTTGTCCATCAAGGATTCCAGATTTGATTTCAAGTCTGGTTTTGTATTCCTTCATGAAGTCTTTTAGCTCCTTAGCGCTGCCAGCGATGTCGTTTTCTACGAAAACAACTGCGTGTGGCCCTTCGTTAAGAGTCTCCAGTTCAGGAAGATTTGCCTCCTTTAAAGCAATGGCGAAGAGAGTATTCTTCACAACGTTAAAGCTGCTACCTAGTTTAAATAGCTTTTGCTTAAACTCATTTACTTCATTTGGAGTCAATCCTGTTGGAGTAACTACAATGATACCCATGGACTGATCTAGCTTTTCTTTATATTCAGCTAGCATTTCAGCTTTTTGTGCTTTGTTCTTAGCCATGGTTATGTAAATAAATAACAAAAAATACGCTCGAGGCGTATGTTGAATGATCAGTTAAATTCCCGATGTGGGACTGTTCTTCTTTTTATACGTCTCGATAGGACTTATCTTTGTGCCTATTGTCTTTGACTTTGTGATGATACCAGAAATTGCCTGTTTTAGGCAATTTCGTCGATCAATTTATTGATGTCTAGTTTTACTCCAGCACCCATAGTAGGGGATAGAGTGATTTTTTTTATTGGCTGTAGGCCGATCTTCTTTGCTTCTGATAGTACCGCTTTTACGAATGCTCTAACATTCTCGGCGATTTTCTCTGGAGCCATATCAACCTTAGCTACTTTTCCTCTTATCGCTTGTTGATCTGATTTCTTGAAGTTTAATTTACCAGCAACAAACTCAGCAATTGTAGACTCTAGATCGGTTGTAACAGTACCGTTGTTTGGGTTTGGCATAAGACCTTTTGGTCCTAGAACTCTACCTAGTTTGGCAATTTTGGCCATTACGTCTGGTGTAGCAACCACAACATCGTATTCGATTGTTCCTGCTTCTACTTTTTTAACTAATTCCTCAAGTCCTGCATCAGCTGCTCCAGCTGCTTTAGCTTTCTTAATATTCTCTCCATCTGCGAAAGCTATTACAGTTTTCTTCTCGCCGATGCTATTTGGTAGGCTAACACCTCCAGCAACTCCAGTCTGCTTATGCTTTTCTGGAACATCTAAGACAATATCTACATCGACGCTACCAGCAAATTTGC
>CAYGMI010000007.1:0-25158 GCA_964351125.1 uncultured Candidatus Saccharibacteria bacterium
CTTCTCTATTCGTTTCTGTAGTGCCGGTTAGATAGCTCTCTGCAGATGATATATACAATCTCTGCTTTGCTCTAGTTATAGCTACATAAAACAGCCTACGCTCATCCTGAATATCTATGTCTTTCTTCTGCTCCTTATCTAGCTCAGGTTGGTTTAATAGCTCTAAAGGAAGCTTGATTATTTGAGGCTTCACCTTACCACCCCAATGCTTGTCGTAACACTTTATGATAAACACGTTCTCGAACTCCAGCCCTTTCGATCCATGTGCAGTCATCATATTTACGGCATCGTCAAATAGCTCTAGCGAGCTTGTTGGTACGTCAATGGAATTTTGCTCTAGAAGTTCAAGATCATTTAAAAAGTCCTCTAGGTTCAAGTCTCTGTTCTCTCTAGATATATTCTTAGTAAATGCGTAGAAAGAATTAATTGCATTCATCTCACTTACATCGATCTCTTTCGTAAGCATGAAAGACAAGAACCCCGATTCTTCAAGTAGTATTGCCATAAATTGCGAAAGCGGCTGGTTTTCTGAAAGTTTTCGCCAATCCACTATCTTTGTAGCAAAATCAAATAGTCCTGAGTCAGAATTCTGACTAGCCTCAGCTAGTTTAGTTTTGTCACTTATTACATCAAATAACTCAAGTTTGTCTTGTTTGGAGGTGCGATTAAAATCGTTTACGTATCTTACCACCCTAAACACTTCCTCCCTCTGAACTTGAAATGTATTGCCTATAAAGTCAAAAAATATAGCCTCGAACAACAACCGATCTCTTTCTGCGCCTTTAAAGTGAATTAATCTGAGAAGCTTTAGTAATCTATGCACCTGAAAATCGTCCAGTGCATTACCACCAGCCGCAATATTGAGAGGGATTCCGGCTCGGAGCATCTCCTCTATCAGATCCTCCGCATCTTTGTGCTGTCTATAGATAATAGCAATGTCTTTGTAGTTTGTGCCCGCATCGACTAGCTCTTTAATTTTATTTATTACGAATCTATTCTCTACTTCGCCAGTGGTTAGCCTTACTATCTCTGGCTTATATTTTGGCTTGTCTACTCCAGCAGTTAGATTTTTAGTAATCTCATCGATTAGGTGCACCAATCTATTCGAATTATTTTCGATAGCCGCCTGAGCAGCATCGAGTATCGCCTGACTAGATCTATAGTTAGTGTCGATACTTATTACCTTTACGTCCTTGAATTGCTGATTAAAGAACAAGACGTTCTCTACGTTTGCACCCTGAAATCTAAAGATTGCTTGATCGTCGTCGCCTACGGCAAAGATATTTGGTCTACCCTCGTTACCCTTGCCTAGCAGAGCTACAAGCTCATTTTGTGACCCATTTGTATCTTGGTATTCGTCTACCAAAACATATTGGTAGCGTTCAAGATAATCGTATAAAAGTTCTTCATCAGTCTTAAACTTATCGACTACAGAGATAATCATGTCTTCGTAGTCGTAAAGGTTTTGTTCAGAAAGGTGTCTTTGGTATTCCGAATATATTTGCGCAAGCTCAACATTCCTCTTCTTAGACTTTTCTAGAGTAAGCTGTTCTCCTGTAGGATTACCTTGACGGTTTAACTTAGGATTCTGAAGTGCAAACTCTAGCTCTGCTTCAGCTAATTCCCTAAGCTGTTCAGGGCTTGCACCTTCTCGCTTGAGAGTCTGAATTGCTGAGCCAATTGCATATACGTTGTAGTATTTATCGTGAAAAGAAATTAGCTCCCAATCTTGGCTGTTACCTAGCTCGTCAATAATCTGCCTCAGAACCTTAATACGCATTAAGTCATTCAATTGAGTGGGTCTGCTACCAAAGTTTGGGAATTTCTCTTGGTTACTCTGGATTACTTGATTACAAAAACCATGGTAAGTGTTTATATTTACGAAATAAGCGTCTTTGCCAATTATTCCAAACAGCCTATTTCGCATTGCCGCTACTCCAGCTTCGGTAAATGTTATACAAAGTATATTCTCTGGCGCAGAATCAGTAGTAGCCAGTATATTAGCTATTCGAGTAGCTAAGACTTGGGTCTTGCCTGTTCCAGGCCCAGCAACAACTAGCACTGGACCTTCTATTGTTACAACTGCCTCTCTTTGTTTGGGGTTCAACTTTGCTAACTCAGTCTCAAAACTTGTCATGACGTATTGTACACGAAAATTGTTAACCAATTCCTAATTATGGATTTTGATATATCATGATTATTTATGTTAAAATCACTTACGTGGTAACACGACTAGAGCTTTAAAAACAGAAAATTCGTGTTATACGTAGTCAAATAATCGATATATGGAGAAATAAGATGCAAAAAAGTATGATTGTACTGTTGCTGGTTCTTATGATGATCGTGCCGACGTCAACGCACGCTCAGGAATCAACATGCTCACCAGAAGGTCTACCCTCAGAGGTTTACCTCGGAAGTACAGCTTATCTGGCAGAATGGAACGTTGTAGAAGTCGAAACAGACTCCGACCCCATCTGCGCTGCTTACACACAAACGGAAGTTGAAGATATACCCTCAGAAGCATTCGCGGTAATGAATGATGATGGCGAATGGGTTGTAACCAGCTTTTACCAATCGATGAACGGCTGGTTGGAGTTTATTGGTGCAATCCAGCCTACGGGTAATATCGATGACACAGTTGTTATTTTCGTGTTCGAAACCGAATCCGGTGCAGGATACTATTATCTTGAGAACGCTGACTCGGAAGCGACTGCTTCGGCAAACATCCGTCTCACGAACATTTCCATCGAAGAAAATACGGTATCGGGCACGACGCGCGACGGGCAAGGTAGCTCAATCGTGGTTGTCCCCGCTACAGGTGGTGGATGGGACTGGGCAGAAGCAGAGAATGTATCCGGCCTTGTTGATGGCTTTGACTTCGAAACATGTGAAGGCGAACTGCCGGAACTCCCCGAAAACACAATGTATCTGGGTGGTAACGCTGTTACCGTGTCATGGACGTGGGCGAATTGTGAAGTAATCTTCACGCAACCGTATGTTAATGACAGTCTCGAAACAGTAGGCGGGTTCTATCAGGGTTTCGCGCTCTGGGATCGCACTGAATGGGTGATGTCACCGGGACTGTACTCCAGCGGACGTGGCGAGCTTGAATTCGTGGGGACAATCACCGACACATTCAACGCGGACCGTGAGACGGTGACAGTGTTCGTATTCTCTGACGGTCAAGACGATACATACGTCTACATCTTAGACTCAACAGGCTATTTTGCTGGCTTCGGACTAACCGTAAACAGCCCGCTTATAGTCGGCACAACCATCGACACCATGCTGACAACCAATGGTCGGACCTGCGAACTCATTCGCACGCAAACAGGAAATACACGCGGTTGGGGTTTCGACTGCGAAGACGCATAACACTTATTTAAAGCATATCTAGTTATAGGGACACCCAGGAGGCGTGTCCCTATTTTCGTTATATACTGACTAATTATGATAAAATTGATTAGAAGCGCAGTAAGAAGCTGCGTTTGACAATAGTACGGGAGCTAAATACCGTGAAAAAATTAAATCTCTTGTTGTTGATCCTGACTTTACTGGTCAGTCTGGTTGTAGTTTCCGCGCAAGAAGCTGCGGATGAGCCTACAATTGTACCGATAGATTTGATCATGAACCTTGCCGCTATAAATGGTGTGGAAGTGATCGTTTCTGACACTCAAATCGTTTTAATCAATCAGGATGGTGCCGCGTTCATTCTTCGTGGAGGACAAGGCACTGATAGTACTCTATTCACCGCAAATGCGGGTGACCTGCTTGATGCATTTGTTTTCATTGCAGAAGTCGAAGAGGAAATGAACGATATCAATACTTTCGATTCAGCCGTGAGAGTTCGCGATTATACATGGGACGATCCCATTATCGTTGAACGCGAAGAGTCACTCTGGGTAAATACATCTCGTGATGATGATTCGGAAGCATGGCTAATTGAATTCGAAGAGGGTCGTGGGTTTATAGCATCAAATCATCATGATGATTCAGGAATAATTCGTCCAGGAAATAACAACTTATTACTTGGGGGAGCCGAAGGACTTGATGGACAATGTGTAGTGGTCGCAGGGGGGACAGCTACAGACGGGTTACCCGGACGTTTAGCACTATTCACCCCTGACATGGATAACACTGATGATGTCTGCCATGTAGATCAAGTCCGAAACATACTGAATCAACAATAGGAATAACTATTTGTCAGAGGGTACGTGAAGTAAAGCGTGCCCTCATTTCGTTCTTAGCTAAAAGGTTCAAGGATCTTTACTTTATTCTCGACCAAATTCATCAGCTTTTTTGCGTCCTCAATACTACCTACTATCCCTGCGTCGTGATGCATCGGAATTACTATTTCTGGATTCAGTACCTTAACAGCTTCTGCTGCCTCTTTAGAATCCATTACATAAGTGCCCGATACAGGTACCATAGCAACATCAATCTTCTCTTTTATTTCTTGATACTCAGGAATATTGTCGGAGTCACCTAAATGAAAAATCGTCACCCCTTCTACCTCGATTATGAAACCTAGCCAATTATTCTGTTTTGGATGATGTGGTTTATCAATATTGTAGGCTGGCACAGTTTTGAACTTTATTGCGATCTCTTGCCCTTCATAACCAGGCATAAACCCTAGAATTCTATCGTCGATACCATTTTCTTGTAGTTGATCTTTAACGTCCATAGAACAGATTACCTTAGTACCATCTGTCATTATCCGGCCAAGGCTTTCTTTATCTAGATGATCATAGTGAGTATGAGTGATAAAGATTAGATCAGCAGTTGGTTGGTTCTGCGGCAGCTTGAATGGATCTATATAGATAGTCGCGAAAGTAGAATTTATTCTAAATCCCGACTGAAGGTATTTTGTGATGGTGAGATTTTTATATGTGAACATATTCTATTCTATCAAACCTAGAAAATTCCCAAAGAATAAATCCACAATGCAGTAAGCGCTGCTACCGCTGAAGTTAACCAAAATCTCTGCACTACTTTCGCCTCAGACCAGCCAATGGCTTCGAAGTGATGATGTATTGGAGCAATCCTGAATATCTTTTTCTTCAAGAACTTGATCGAAAGTATCTGACTTGCGCTCGAGAATAATTCCACCCAGAACACAAGACCTAGTATTGCAAAAGGCAATACTGTGTCGGTGACTAGGGCAAACAAAATCAACGCAAATGCGATCGGAAGCGTACCGGTACCTCCCATAAATACACGCGCTGGATTAATATTGAAGTACAAGTATACAAACGAACTACCCAACATCAAACCCAGATATGGCCATAGGTCAGTTCTACCAGTAAGTCCGGCAAATCCAATATAAGCAATAATTGCAATTATAAATTGACCAGTGACCAACCCATCTGCTCCATCTGTTATCTCGATACCATACATTGCCAAAACCATCGCAAATGCTCCTAGAACCAATATTGGAAGAGTCATATATACAGTTATCCCCAAGATTGTAATTTGAGTTATTCCTATCGACTCTACAACTACCAATAAGAAGAAACAGATTAGATATAGAACTAATAATTTTCCGATCCTCCAGGCAAAACTCTCTTGGAATAGTCTAAATCTTTCATCTACTTTTCTGGCAAATACTAACGATCCTTCAATGAATCCATATAGGGTGGTTAGAATCCAACCAGCAATAAAAAGTGACTTAAGTGGAGATGCAGGTATTAAAAGTAGCGCCCATACTAGTACGCTAATTGAAATCATTAGTCCACCCATCGTCGGCGTTCCTGATTTATGAGCATGAATCTTAATGAATTCAGCATTCATATTATTGCCCATCAGGACATGCCGCACCACAATATTTGCTCTGTATAGTAAGAAGATTAGTACTGGTGCAATAATTGCCGTGGATGTAAATCCCACAATTGCAAAGTTCGTAAAGTCAGTTAGATTTCCCATAAAATTGTTTTCCTAAATTCAGACCACTATAACTCATTAAATCTACGAAGTGAATCGGATTTGAATGAGCTATATCACAGTTTTTTAGTTTTGTGCGATATGATTTATTCGAACTTGCTGCTACACTATACTGCCCTCTATTTAGTCGGGCTGAAGCAGTTTAATTATTAATTTCTTTCTCATGCAGAAGAAAATTTATATTGGTGGCTTGCCATGGGAACTTGACCGTATTGGTCTTCTCAATTACTTCAAGGCAGTTCTTGAAGGGGCTAACATCGAAGCTGGATACGAGCTTCCATTTGTATCAGAACCTGTCCAACATCCAAACGCTACCCTTAACGTGGTAGATACTTTTGTTGCGATGGACAAAGAATCTGGAAAATCCAGAGGATTTGGTTTCATCACAATGGACTTTGTAGACGACTCAGAAGCTGAGGCGTTGTTCGCCAAGATCGTAGATCTGATGAACGAACGTGTAGTTATCGGTATCCGAGGTCCAAGAGATCTTATTGTAAATGAAGCTACTCCAAAAGAGGAAGACACAGATACAATGGACAACAATAATGATACAGACACAGACGAAGTATTTTAAATTTAAAAGATAGAGTCTATGGAAAAGACCCAAGACACGATAACTGTTGATATTAGACCATTCATTTGGCCGGTAACATCAATCATTATCGCTTTAATTCTAAGTGCTACAGTGATCATCACTGCCAACATTTTGGTTGGAGGTGGCGGAGCTGTAAGAGGCACTACCACAGCAACTGGTGATACAGGCACTACTACGACACCTCAAGCTGTCCCAGCAGGAGCTAGTATTGAGAGTATTAGAGGATTGTTCACAGATGGTAATTTGTACTTTGGAGATCCAAACTCAGATTTACTATTCGTAGAGGTCTCTGACCCAAGCTGTCCTTATTGTCATATTGCAAGCGGACTAAACCCAACTCTAAATGCCTCAGCTGGGGCTCAATTCACTCTAGTTCAAGACGGTGGAACATATGTTGCTCCAGTTCTAGAAATGAAAAAACTTGTTGATCAGGGAGAAGCCGCATTTGTTTGGATATACTCAAACGGACATGGTAACGGAGAATTAGCTACGCAAGCACTTTACTGTGCAGATGAGCAAGGTAAGTTCTGGGAAGCACATGACAAGATGATGACTGCAGAAGGTTATGATGTAATCAACGAAGAAGTGCAGAATTCAGTTGCAAATGCTCCAAGAATGGCTGAATTCCTTTCAGGTGCTGTTGACGCAGGTCAGCTTCAAGCTTGTTTGGAGGCCGGAACTTATGCCTCAAGACCAGCAGAAGATCAGGCTGTCGCTGGAGGACTAGGAGTATCCGGAACACCTGGATTCTTTGTAAACGAAACTAATTTTGCAGGGGCATATAGTTGGACAGACTTACTACCAACTGTTGAACCTTTCCTGTAAGAAAATAACTGGGAGTCTTTGGAAGCGCCCCGTAACGGGGCGCTTTATAGTATAATTCCGAACTAATGCCGGATCGTCTAATGGCAGGACTGCGGTTTCTGGATCCGCCAATCTAGGTTCGAATCCTAGTCCGGCAATAGAAACTATGTCATACATCCTAATCCTACTACTAACAATAGCTTTCCCCTTGTTTCGTTCATTCGAATCGAAACTGAAGTTCTATAAGAAGTGGCCAATTGTCATCGCAGCGGCAGTACTAGTTGGTATCCCCTTCTTGATTTGGGATATGATCTTTACAGGCTGGGGCGTTTGGGAGTTCTCTGCAGAGCATATCTTAGGATTTAGAATAGTGGGGCTACCACTAGAAGAGATACTATTCTTTGTAGCCGCACCCTTTAGCTGTATTTTTATTTGGGAGTCAGTTAAGTATTTCGTCAAGAATAAACGCCTAGGATTTGTACAATTCGTTTGGATTCCCGCAATGCTCTTACTCTATATTGCTGCTACTAACTCAGGACTGCTATATACCTTTACAGTTTTCTCAATTACTAGCTTATTTCTATTTGTGATGAATGTGCTGAACGAAGAGGTTATAGACTCAAATAGATTTTTGATTACCATGGGATTCTGTTTTATAGGGTTTGTAGCAATCAACTATTTGCTTACATCTATCCCTGTTGTTAGCTATGATAATTTAGAAAACCTTCAGATTAGAGTTTTTACAATTCCAATTGAAGATTTCGTATACAACTTTCTGCTTGTTGCAGCCAATATTGTCGTATATGAACATATTCTCAAATACTTAAACAATAAAAACAAATGAACATTCAAGAGTTTATTCAGCTACTCGTACTAGGTTCTATTGCCCTAAGTTTACTGCCCCTATCAGTAGCAACAATTAACTTACTAACTGCTAGACGAGTTACTAAACGCAAATTCGAAGGAGATGCAAAGCTTGCTGTGTTAATCCCCGCAAGGAACGAAGAAGGTAACATTGGAAACATTCTCTCCGATCTAGTGGGACAGACATACACTAAATTCTCGGTATTCGTACTAGATGATCATTCCGATGATGCCACAGCTGAGGTCGCATCTAAATACAAACCACAACTCTTACAATTAGAGGTTATAGAGGGTAAGGGGCTTCCATCTGGATGGCTAGGAAAGCCCTGGGCATGTCAGCAATTAGCAGAAGCGGCAGCAGATTTTGACCAGCTCTTGTTTATCGACGCGGACGTGAGGTTAGAAAAAAATGCCGTAGAATCTGCTTTAGAACTGTATAGGGAATCTAATGCCGACCTACTGTCATGCTTTCCTACTCAACTCACAGAAACTGTTGGTGAAGCCTTCTTCGTAACCATGGTGAATTGGGTGCTCCTCAGTATGCTACCACTTAGGTCGGTAGAGAGATATAAAATGCAGAGTTTGAGTGCTGCAAACGGCCAGTTCATGTTATTCAATAGTGTTGCATACAAACAGATAGGACAGCACAATGCAGTTAAAAATCGTAACACCGAAGATCTTGAATTATCTATTTTAATCCAAAAATATAAGAAAAAATTAGTAGTCTGTTTGGGTGCAAATTCAATTTACTGCAGAATGTACAAATCTGCAGAACAAGCTCTCAATGGGATTAGCAGAAGTTATTACATCGGTTTTGGCGCCAAAGGCCCAGGTTTCTTGATGTCTCATATGTTGATTGTCTATGCGTACGTTATGCCTTTACTTTTCTTAAGTACCTCTCCCCTTTGTTTTATTCCAATAGCACTCACGCTTGCTACTCGCACAATCGTTGCTCTGCAGTCTAATAGAAATATATTGTTCGACTTAAGCATTCACCTAGCACAAATGTTTGGGACCTTAGGACTCGCAACACACTCATATTATATGTTTAGAACTAACTCCGTCACATGGAAGGGAAGAAATATAAATATCTCAGCTCACTAGTTGTAGTTTTCTACTTGGTTGGAATAGCCGGACACCTTATAGGTACTTCTAGGGTTTTGTTTTTGCAGCTTACACCTTTTATTTTAGTCTTAACGTCCATACTAGTGGTTGGCGACTTCATACTGTCTCAAAAACCCAAGCTCAGAACAAAGATTGCACTTTGGCTGGCTGTAGTGGTACTCACAACTTTTGTACTAGAGGCATTTGGTACAAATACTGGAAGCTTATTTGGTCAGTACAATTATGGACCAACTCTTGGGGTTAAGTATTTGGATACCCCCTTAATTATTGGAGCTAACTGGATAATTATTATTCTTGGTAGCTATAGCTTTCTAAAGTACCTTGCAGTCACTAAGAACTTAGCTTTCTTGAGCGCAGTGACAGCAGTTTGCGTTGATGTATTTTTAGAGATCACAGCTGTAAAACTAGACTATTGGAGTTGGAGCAACAACCAAGTACCTGCTCAAAACTACATCGTATGGTTCTTGATAGTTTTTATTGCTGTATACTTTCTGGAGAAACTAAATCCCAAGACTGCAAAACTACTAGTACCGATATTTATAATGCAATCACTGTTTATAGTATCACTTGCTTTGCTGCTATAGATTTAGGACTCTATTGCTTCGGGAGCTCTGAGGTAAGGCATCATTAACTTCGGGACTCTATCCATCCTCATACCGTAAAAAAATACTGTGGTAAAGGCAGAAAGTAATGCAATAGTCTTGTCTACTTTAGCCGGCTTTAGTTTTCCTTCCAACACGATGAAGGGGTCGTCTAATATCTGCTCGCAAACTCTTTGGTACATTACTGTTGCTGCTACTACTGGAACCGCCACGCCTGGACTAAAACTAACGAGTTCATTAAGTGTCTGCATTCCTTCTTGATTCCAATACTGATACCTATTGACCTGCTTACGGATAAACTCAGCAAATAGATCTTGATTGTCTTCACTCTGACAATAAAGGGCAAAGTTATATGCGTTCATTATTGGGAACTCTGCTCTATTAACTGCTTCTATGAACCCAGGATCGTAATCCTCTAGAGGAAAATAGTTCCTGCCTAGATTACTGTCCTCTTCTATATCTCGAATAAAGTTTATGTACTGAAATGCAAATCCAAGCTGATGTGCAGCGTAATAAGAGGCCTCGTCATCTTTCGGAAACCCAAAGATCCTTGCACACATGTATCCAATCACACCTGCCGCTCCATGGATGTAAGACTCAATTTCTTGAATACTCTCATATCGCGCATCTCCTAGATCCATCTCCATCGAGATAAAAAAGTCTTCTACCCAGGCCCTTTCGAAGTCATATTCGTTAAAAATACCGATAAAATCATCCAGAACAGGTATTCCTGTTCTTTCACCGGAATCTAGTGCATGCCAAAATCGTGCCTTAAACTCAAGGTACTTTTGCTTATTTAACTCCAAGTCTTCTTCTGCGTCTACAAAATCATCGGCAACTCTCACAAATGCATAGAATACCTTTATTTTCTCGCCTACTATAGAAGGAAATCTCTCTGTGGCACTACTAAAGGTGTTACTTCTCTCTCCCATTACTTGCGTAGGAGTTACACCAACCAGATCTGAAAGCAGATCCGACTGAAGATTTATTGTTTCGCTATTTGTAATCATTTTGGATTTCTTTTGCTACAACTTCTCCAGAAATTATCGTCATTGGAAGACTTACTCCTGGCACCGTATACTGTCCAACATAGTACAGACCTTTTAGTTTCTTACTCTTGTGACTTGGACGGAATACAGCTGTCTGGAATAATGTATGTGCTAAGCCAAATGCTCCACCTTTATAGGAATTATAGTCTCTTTCAAAGTCGGTAAGAGCATAGCTGCGTTTGAGGATAACATGATCTCTTATAGATTGAGATGTTATGTACTCTAAGTCATCCATTATATCATTA
Source organism: uncultured Candidatus Saccharibacteria bacterium (assembly GCA_964351125.1). Lineage (GTDB taxonomy): Bacteria > Patescibacteriota > Dojkabacteria > J137 > JAEUSD01 > CAYGMI01. Next base: position 11,225 of record CAYGMI010000007.1, read on the forward strand.
TAATATTCCTCTCTGATATTTTCTGTATCTTCAAGCCCTGCAGCGATGGGTACAAGTATATATAAATTCTCCATTCCTTTAGGAGCAACGTCTTCGTCAGTTTTAGAAGTCATACTCACATAGTACAAAGGCTTATCTGGCCACTTTGGATCTTTAAAAATATCATCAAAGTGTGTATCCCAATTTCTATGGAGGAAAAGTGTATGATGCTCAAAATTGTCTAGTTTCTTATCTATTCCCAGAAAGAACAAAAGTGTAGAAGGCGACAGTACTTTCTTATCCCAGGACTGAGCAGTGTAGTCAGGACTGTCTAATAGATGCTGATCGACATATTGATAATCAGCGTTAGCTACCACAATATCTGCTTCGTATTTCTGCTTAGATACCTCTACGATTTTCTGCCCCGCATCGGTTTCGTATATTCTCGTTACTGGGGAATTGTAAATAAATTCAACCCCTAGTTCTTCTGCGAGCTTTACCAAACCTTCAACTGCTGCGTACATACCTCCTTTGGGATACCAAATTCCCAATCCAAAATCCGCATGCGAGATTAAAGAGTAAAGTGCCAAAACGTTCTGAGGTGAACCACCCAAGAATACCACCATAAACTCTACAATCTTCTGTAGTCTTGAATCTTTAAAGTAGCTCGCTACATGATTATGGAAAGTACTAAACACATTTAGCTTTAGACCATTCCACAATAGCTTTGGGTTTACAAAATCGACAATCGAGTTATAGACCCTATAGATGTATTCGTGGGAAAGCTCGTACTTGGTTTCTGCCTTCTTTAGATATTGCTTCAACTTTTGTCCAGCGCCTGGCTCAATAGACTCAAATAGGTCTATATTCTTTTCCAGATCGGCACTAACATCGTAGAACTCATCTTTATTGAAATAGACACGGTAAGAAGGATCAAGCCTCTCTAACTCTATGTATTCGCTCATTTCTTTCCCAATAGATGCAAAGAACCGCTCGAACACATCTGGCATCATAAACCAAGAAGGCCCAATATCGAATGTGAATCCATCTTTCTTCCACTGTGCTGCCCTTCCTCCTGCTTCAGCATTCTTCTCTATCAACTGGACTTCATACCCTGCATAAGCAAGCTGAATTGCCACCGACAAACCACCGAATCCTGCGCCAATAACAATAACTTTCATATAATAGAAATTTAATTAAATTAGTTAACTATTTTAACAACCTTTTGTCAAACCTACCACTTTACATTGTAATTCAAAAGTCATACCATCTATATATATTACACAGTCGAAATGCAAAGCAGATACTCTAGAATAGCAATAATTGGAGCTGGAATGGTTGGATCAACCATAGCTTATGCAAGCATGATCAAAGATCTTGCAGCAGAGATTATCCTTATTGATGTAAACAAACAGCGACAGGAAGGAGAAGTTCTAGATCTATCACATGGGGCTTTCGGTACAGATACAGGTGGTATTTATAACGGCGACTACACAGACTGTAGGAATGTTGATGTAATTGTAATCACAGCTGGAGCCAGCCAGAAGCCTGGCCAAACAAGGCTAGAACTTATCGAGATAAATGCGGGGATACTTAGAGATATAGCCGAAAGTATTGGTGAAATTCAGCAGCATACGAAGATACTGGTAGTATCTAATCCCGTAGATGTTCTTACAATGCTGGCAAAGGAAATATTCCCCGTAAGTAAGAACCAAATATTTGGGTCAGGTACATACCTAGATACATCTAGACTCAGACTACTACTTTCTCAAAAGCTACAGATAAGTGCTCACAACACTCATGCATATGTAATAGGAGAACATGGAGACTCCGCATTTGTGCCTTGGAGCATTGCCACTGCAGCTGGCGGGCGGAAAATACAAGACATTTTATCAGAAGAAGAGCGAAACGAAATTGAACAAGGAGTCAGAAAAGCAGCCTACGAAATAATATCCAAAAAGGGCTCGACCTACTACGGAATCGGAATTGTAGTTGCAGAAATATTAGAATCCATACTATTTAATAAAAAGAAAGTGATAACTGTTTCTACGATCCCTGGGGCTGGATACGGTATAACTGATATCTGCCTAGGTATTCCATCGATAATTAGTGCAAATGGAATTGAATCTGTATGGCAGCTAAGCTTAGAAGAAAGCGAGATAGAGAAACTGCAGAATTCAGCAGGCTTACTATCAGAGGCGTACAGATCGATATCCAGATAGAAACTTAACTTATATTTTAAATGATGAATCTATGATTACTATACTTAATGCAGAAATCAATATTCTGGGAATTATACTAGCGACCATTGTCTCTATGGGAATTGGAATGCTTTGGTATGGACCACTGTTTGGTAAAATATGGATGGCTTTAGTAAATAAGAAACTTGAGGATCTTGAAGCCAAACCTACCGACTACTTATCTAATATTATTGCTGGGATAATATCTGCATTTGTAATTTCCCTTCTATATTCGTACATCTCTACAGCTTCAGCTTTTTTTGCACTTTCTCAAGCATTCGGTGCAAGCGAGACTAGCGCTATACTCTCAGGTGAATGGAGCTTATGGTTAATCATGCTATTCATTCCATTTGTCTGCTGGACAGCCTTTACATTACCCGTATCAATTAACAGGATTATTTGGGAGGGCGGAAGAAAGAAATTGGTAGCACTAAATGCAGCGCACCAATTTGTTACATTCTTGTTTATGTCAATAGTAATAGCTCTAGTACTAAACTTTTCATAGTCAACAAATCTATAACTACTAGGTCATTCTGACTTCAGCATCAATAAAGTCTTGAATCTCGCCATCTAAAACTGAGTCAGTTTGACTGGTTTCTACGTTTGTACGCAAGTCTTTGACAAGCTTATACGGCTGAAGTACATAGTTTCTAATTTGGTTTCCCCAGCCAAATTCTTTATGTTCACCTTTTAGTTTAGCGTCTTCCTCTGCCTGTTTCTGCTCTTCTATTTGTACTAGCTTAGACTTAAGTAGCCTCATGGCAGCTTCGCGATTTGCCGATTGAGATCTATTAACCGAACTACTAACCGCGATTCCTGTTGGTTTATGAACAATCCTAACCGCAGTCGCCACTTTATTCACGTTCTGTCCTCCTGCTCCGGAGGATCTGACAGCACTAAATTCAATGTCTTCATCCCTTATTTCAATATCAATTTCTCCATCTACTAGTGGCATTACTTCAACCCCTGCAAAGCTTGTCTGTCTTAGTCCAGCAGAATTAAATGGGGAGTTCCTTACCAGTCGATGAGTTCCGTGCTCACGCTTTAGGTATCCGTAGGCAAAACTTCCTTCAACCTCGAGAGTAATTGTTGAGTAACCCGTTTCTGTACCACGCACCTCATTGACTACTGTATGCTTCCAATCAACTGAATCAAAGTATCTGGTATACATCCTAAGTAGCATTGCAACCCAATCATTTGCTTCTGTACCTCCTTGTCCGGCATGGATAGAAATGATCGCACCATTTTCATCGTACTTACCCGACAGAAAAGTTTGCAATTCTAGGTCATCAATTTCTTTTGCTAGATCCTTAAACTCTGCTTCTACTATTTTGAGCAAATCAGTGTCTCTATCTGTTAATTCCGCAATGTCGGACACAATGGAAAGCCTTTTATTATCAATGGTTTGAACTTTAGTTAGCAGATTACTAATATTGCCAATTTTGCGCATCACAGATTGAGCCGAGTCTGGATTAGTCCAAAAACCTTCATTCTTCGAGGCGTCTTGAAGCAACTCCAGTTTCGAGTTTTTATCGTCAAGGTCTAGCTGCTTAATTATTGCGTCAAGTCTGTCAGAATAATCTTCAAATGTTTGTTTTAATTCGTGTATATCCATATACTGTAGATTAGACAAATGCTAGCACAGATATGAGCTTCTTTAACTACCACGGATACAAAATTGAACAGGCAAGAATAGGAGATCACGTAAGAGGTCAAACAAATGTTATCTACCTTCATGGATTTAACTTTCCATTCCAGAATAATATGAATTTGCTAGAAGGACTTGCCCTTGAGCAGATAAACCTCTGGGCAATTAACTTCCCGGGTCATGGAAATAGCGAAGAGATTGAAGAAATAAGTTGGGAGCGATTAGTTGATATAGTAAGGGCTTTTATAGAAGAAAGGCAATTAACAGATGTAATCCTCCTGGGCTATTCAATGGGAGGAGGAGTATCACTAAAAGCCATAGAATACGGGATCCCCCTTTCGGCAGTAGTATTACTTTGTCCTTTCACTATTAGCTTTAAATTAGACTCAGCTGATCCTACTAGAGCAATAGAGGCAGCAAGAGAAGTGTTACAACAGATCGCTCCTACCAACAAAGTAAATAGGAAGAAGCCAAAACCATGGACAGGTGCAATCACGTACATACTAGAGAACTATGTAAGAGTATTTACCGATTTCACGGTCAACCTAGAAAATAATACGACTCCAATAGAGGTTACGATTGCAAAAGAAGACAAGATTTTGCTACCAGAACAGATAAAAGAAACGCTAAAAGATGTAAATAAAGTTAAATTTAAAGAGATAAAGCACCAAGGGCACGATATATATTATATAGATGATGCTAAAATCGACGTACTAATCAGTACACTTAGCAAACAAATTAGAAAACATGCACAAATTCAAGAAAGCTTTTGGTCAAAACTTTTTACGAAACGATAGGTTCGCACACAAGCTTGTAGAAGCTTTATCCCCTACACCAGACGATCTAATAATTGAAATTGGTCCTGGAGACGGTCGTGTCACTAGGTTACTTTTAGAGACTGGAGCACAGGTGGTTGCTATCGAAGTCGATTACGACCTTATTCCAAAACTAATCATGAAGTTTAGAGACTTCCCAAACTTCAAACTAATTAACGAGAGTATTACAGAACAGTCAATACCAGAAATTCTAAATGAATTTTCGAAACAGAACTACAAAGTGGTGGGGTCTCTGCCCTACAACATATCTAAGCAAATAATTTCTAAGTTTTTCGAAGAAGATACTAAGCCGACAAGAATGGCATTTATAGTTCAAGAAGAAGTCGCCAAAACTTATGCAGCTCAACCTCCTAAGGCATCATTCTTAAGCAATTATGCGAATGCTTTTGCCAACACCAAAAAGCTAGTATCCATACCTAATACACAATTTTTTCCAGTTCCTAAAGTTAATGGAGCTATCATTACATTTGATTGCAAAGAAACCGTTAATCCAAACCTAAATCTGCTGGTTAAATTGCTAAGGATTGGATTCGCCTCTCCACGTAAGACGCTAAAGAACAATCTAGGGTCGACTTGGCACGAGAAAAAGACAGAGATAGATCACCTGCTTTCTGAATCAAATCTTAAACCCACCGCCAGGCCAGCAGAATTGACAGAATCGGAATGGGAACAACTTACACAGCAATTAATTTCCAGTGGGATACTAAAATAGATATACTGAGGTGTGAATCTAAATAATATCAAAGAAAAACTAACTAAGATAAAGAACTCTATCAGTTCTAATGTCAAACTCCCAAGGCTAGGAAAACCAGATCAAGGAGACCTTACCAAAATAGAGTTAATTGAGATGTGGCTTACCAGCTTTATTTGGGCTGCAGTTTTTATTGTATTAATCGCAGTCGCCATATTTCTAGGCTACTGGATTTTTAGTAGGTCTCATCCTAAGGTATTTACAGGTATTAACTACTATAGAAGCCCAATTAGTGTCGAGATCGAAGGAGAAGTATATAAATTGGAGCCTTTCGAAATCTATACTCACCAAACACAATCAGTAGGGGATATTTCGATCTCAGTAAAAGATAGCTCTAATAAGGTTATAGAAACAAGAAATCACGCTACTACCAACCTTTCTGGAGTTGCCTTAGATTTTTTCGCGCCTGCCGGAGGAATAGACCTATGTATCGTAGAGTTGGATGTAACGGAATTCTTTTACCCACTCAACAGCAAGCCAAATCGTGAAGTCTATCTTGCATCTGAACTTAAACAGGAACCAACAAGAAGCTACTATTACCAGTACAGTGTCCTGTCAGATACAGTCGGATTGCTTTCGCTAAATAACTACGATGGTAAACATCTGCCCTCAGAGGTACTGGAATCCCAGAAGATTCTAGGCATTTATATTGTTGAATGTGACAAAGTAAATGACCAAGATGCACTTACCGCTGAGGCAAGATGGTGGACATTCTACAATCCACAAAAACAACAAGAGCTATATCAAAAAGAAGTAGAAGAAATAGATAGCACTCCTGAGTACCAGATTTAGTACGTTCCCTTGAATATAATGCCTATTTTATGGCATACTAACTAACACAGCCCAGTCGAATTTTGCACGAATTTGCACTAACTATATTATGCCTAGACAGCCTAAGCGCATCTCAAAAAAACAAAAAAGAACAAATGGGTTTTATTTCTGGGGCTTTGCAACGATAATAATTATTGTGGCATTGGTCCAAGTGACCAGTAACATCTCTAGCTCTGCTAATGCTCTTGGAGGAATAGATATCCCCGTTACCGCTGCAACAACAGGTGAAATTTGGTGGAATCCCGAATATTCCTCTCGTAAAAAACTCGACACTACTAATAAAACCGATACTACACTTAAGTATGTTTTCGACCACAAAGCTCTAGTTGACTCAAATCTATCAATACCTGATGCTAGCGACATTAAACTTATCGCACAGGTTCAGGATATTTCTGACGAGGTAGCATTCGATATTCAAAGAGTTAACCGTGATAATACTACAATTGTATTCGATATCTCTAAGTACCCTACAGCTTCTTACTTTATCTATTTTGGTAATTCCTTACCTCTACCATCGAAGGTGTTAGGTACTTTTAAGCTTGATCCTAATTCAGCTGAGCTAATCACTGCAGGTGAAATAGAACACCCCAATCTACTAATAGGCACTCAAAAGACTTGGAATCTAACCAGTGATGAGATAACAGAAGTAGCTCTAAACTATAGATCTGCCTCTGCAGTCGAGAGAAGTCATATTTACTATGTTTTAGACGAAAAAGCTAAATTAATCGATACAGATCTGACTAGCTTAGGTACTGAGGGTGAACTAAAACTAAAATTGGATAAAAAAGTTACAGCCGGATATCATTCACTATTCTTGGTGATCGATACTGACCAGGGACTTATCAGAAGTAATTCGGTTAATGTAGTCGTTTCTGCACCACTTTATGTAGCAATGACAATTGACTGGGAAGGTCGCGGCGGCGAACAGGATTGGGTACTTCAGGAATTTACTAATATTGCAAACGAGTATGGTGTTAAGTTCACACACTTCTTCAATCCAAGAGTATTTATTTCCCAGTTCGTGCCGGAATATCAAGCAAACCTAATTACTAGCTGGGTAAAAGCCAGACACGAAGTATACGGTGATGAAGTTGCACTACATCTGCACATGTTCTATGACATGGTAGAAGCAGCAGGCGTTGAACCAATTAAAGCTCCTGGGTGGGGAACAGGTATCGATGGCTATGATGTACTTACCTCTGGATACAGTTATCAAGATATAACTAAAATGTTAACCTGGAGTCTAAAAGAGTTTGAGAAAGCTGGACTTCCAAGACCAAAAGGATTTAGAGCAGGAGGATGGTTTGCAAATATGGATACTTTGAGAGCAGTAAATGATGCTGGTTTTGAGTATGACTCCTCTGGTCGCGAGCAGTATACTTTCGGCAGTCTAGAGGCCAAAGGTAATTGGAATCTATTACACACAACTCAACCTTACTTTCCATCTCAGACAGACCAGAATCTAGTAGGTACAGATATTAGACTAAATCTATTGGAGATACCTAATAATGGAAACGACTCCTACTGGTTTAATGAACAGCAGCTAATCGACAGATTCTATATGAATTACAATCCAGGAGAAATACTAAACAATCCCGTAATGGTTACATATCTTTCGCACCCTGATTGGTACTTTACAGACAAGCCACGTATAGAAAGACTTCTACAAGAAATCGATCAATATACGTGGCAAAACGATTCTGGTCCTGTCGTATTTACTACAATAGAAGATACTTTACCAGTGTGGAATTAATATCCTCTATCTAGCTCTATTATTTTATATTCTTTGTTTCCTGATGGTGAGGCAACTTTTATGCTATCTCCAGGCTTTCTGCCCAGAATAGCGGATCCAAGTGGTGAACTTGCAGTAATACATCTTTCACCCCTGTGAAAATCAACTCTATCTACAATTTTCAATCTAGCCGTAGTCCCGTTGGGCATTTCCAGTACTACTATATCACCAACTAGCACTTCTTTTACTGAATCAGAACTAGTTGAATTAGTTCGCGCAGAATACTGGGCTAAAAGAGATTCTAATTCGAGAATCCTGGATTCCCAATAATCTCTTTTATTATCTGCACTCACTGCCATCAACGTATCGTCGAAACGGTTACCCGTATAGTCTACGGCGATGCTGTTGATAATTTGAAGCTTTTCGCGAGCTTGCGAAATTTGCTCCTGAATCCTTACTAAAGCCTCCTCCTGTTGAAGACCTTGCGTTATTAGCATGCGAGTAAGATTAAAATGTACTCTGGATTAAACCATACAAATTTTAAAAGTATATAAACAATCACTAGTCAAGATATATACAACTATATACAGGACACAATGCAAGAAAATAAGGTAAAATCAAACCATGAAAATATGCATAGTCGAAGATTCAAAAAGTTTACTATACAGTTTAAAACAGCTTCTAATAGAAGAGAAATATGTCGTGCGCGGTTTCGACTCACCAAAAGAGGCTCTACAAGTAATTCCCGGAGAGGAATTTGACCTGTTCATGCTTGATGTAAATCTGCCAGATATGACTGGTTATGAGCTTGCTTCTAAGGTAAGGGAGTACCACCCTACTTCTGCAATAATGTTCTTAACTGTAAGAGACAGCATCGAAGATAAAATTACAGGCTTTGAAGCCGGAGCAGATGATTACATCACAAAGCCTTTTGAACCTGCAGAACTAATTGCTAGAGTAAAAGCGCTTCTAAGAAGAAAGGTAATGGAACATCAAGAAGAACTAAATTTTGATAATCTCAAGCTAAACGTAGAAGACAAACAGGTTTATTACAAAGACGAAGAATTGTCTTTAACATTAACAGAGTTTCAAATACTAGAATATCTGATGAGAAATATTGGTAAAGTTATCGATAAAGATAGGATAGCTAGTATGATCTGGGATGATCCATTCGAAATGAGTCCAAACCTTGTGTCAGTTTATGTAAGTAAACTTAGAAAGAAAATTGAAGAAATAAGTGGAGGCCACGAAGTGATAAAAACCGTAAAAGGATTCGGATATCGTATCGGGTAGTAGATATGCAAGCTCAATTTAAGTAGAATTGAGCTATGAAACCTGATATGAAAGGGCTCACATCTGCCCAATACCGCACAAACGTAACTAAATATGGACTAAACCAACTTCCGGAGGCTAAACCACCCTCAAAGTTAAAGATCCTTATCTCTCAGTTCTTAAATCCACTAGTACTAGTTTTACTCGTAGCTGCTCTTCTTACTGTTGCTATTGGATTTATTTCGCATGAAGGTGAAGTAGATTTTACCGAATTCATAGGTATCATGTTGGTGGTAATCATAAATGGAGCGTTAGGATACTTCCAAGAAAACCAAGCAGAAGATACTTTGCAGGCACTAACTCAAACCATAAAACCACACTGTGTAGTTATTAGAGATGGAGAAAGAAAAACTATTCTGGTGTCGGAATTAACAGTTGGAGATGTGGTAGAACTAAAACTCGGAGATAAAGTTCCCGCAGATGGAGTAATATTCAAATCTACAGATATATCAGCAAATGAATCTATTCTTACTGGAGAATCTGACCCCGTTCAAAAGGAAGCTTACCAATCCGAAATTAATCTGGAGTCTTCAGAAGACATAGAAGAAAAACACTTTCTATATATGGGCACTTCTGTAATGAGTGGAATCGGAAAAATGGTAGTTACCCAGATAGCAGCCCAAACTAAGTTTGGCCAAATTGCCGACAGTTTGATCAACCAAGAGACCTCAGATACCCCACTGCAAGCGAGATTAAAGCAATTTACCCGCGCACTAACTATACTAATTCTGGCGCTATCTAGTTTGATTGCTGTTTGGGGCATTTTAAAAGGCCTAGATGTTGTGGAAATCTTAGATATTGCAATTTCAGTAGCTGTCTCTACCATTCCAGAAGGACTAGTCGTTGCTCTTACTGTAATTTTGGCGCTTGGAATGCGTAGGATACTTAAAAGAAATGCCGTGGTACGCAAGTTGGTGGCAGCAGAAACCTTAGGGTCTGTAGACACTATTTGTATCGACAAAACAGGCACTCTTACATTAGGAAGGATGGAGGTATTGCAGACATTCTTTAATGATCAAGATCTTGGCATGAGAGCTCTACTTGCAACTAATCACCAGGTCAACTCAGTTGAAATTGCTACCAACAAATGGCTCAAATCTAGAATGACAGCCAGGCAAGAAGCGGAATTTAAACAAGAGGAATACAATGATTTTAAAATATTTGATTCAACCAGTAAATTCTCGGCAACTGCGGGTTCAGAAAACACATATTATGTAGGAGCCCCAGAAGTGATATTACAAAATACAGATCTGGGTGACAAAGACAAACAGCATTGGGAAGATGAAATTCTTAAACTATCTACTAAAGGAATTAGGCTTATCGCTGTAGGGTACTCACCATCATTAGAGAATAAGTTCTCGACTAAAGAAGTGCCTAAAGGGATCAGATGGATAGGACTTGTTGGGATAGAAGACCCAATCCGCCCTAACCTTAAAAAAGTGTTTGAACAGGCGTATGAGGCAGGAATACAAGTAAAAGTAATTACTGGAGATTATGGAGAAACTGCACGAGCAGTGATGGAGAGAATAGGAATTGATCTCCAAAGTGACGAAATGGTTTCTGGCAAAGAATTAGCCGAGTTGTCAGATGAACAACTGGTTGTAGCGCTCAAGAAAGTTCAGCTGTTCTATAGAACTACTCCTCAACAAAAACTGAGAATTATTACCTCTCTACAAAGCCAAGGGCACGTGGTTGCGATGATGGGAGACGGTATAAACGATACTCCTGCACTAAAGAAGGCAGAAATCGGAATTGTAGTCGAAAACGCTACCGACTTCTCAAAGGAAATAGCAGACATGGTATTACTAGACTCCAACTTCAAAACTATTATTGCTGCAGTGGAAGAAGGTCGGAATATATTCGAAAACATGCGTAAGGTGATCGCATACTTACTCAGTGATGCATTCGATGCACTAGTAATAATTCTTGGGTCCCTTGCCTTGGGTTACCAACTGCCTTTAATTCCCCTTCAGATACTCTATATTAACTTTGTTGCAGACGGTTTACCTGATCTTGCTCTAGCCTTCGAAAAGCCTGAACACGAGGTAATGAAGGATAAACCAAAGCCAAAAGACTACCCTCTTGTAGATGCTGAGGTAAGGTCCATGGTAATTACTGTGGGATTAGTTGTGGCATCCGCCATGCTAGGACTCTACTCTATCTTACTCTCACAGGGTGTCGCACTACACTATGCCAGAACATTAATTTTTGCGACTGTAGGAATAAACTCTTTAGTATATGTGTTTCCTATTAGATCTTTCAGAAAGAATCTATGGCATATGAATCCATTCAGTAATAAACTGCTTAATCTTGGAGTGTTAATAGGTTTTGTGAGTATTTTTGCAGCAATATATGTGCCTTTCTTACAACACATACTCGAAACAGTCCCTTTAATTGCAGCAGATTGGATAATTGTTCTCGGAATAGCCCTGGTAGATGTCTTAATCATCGAACTTATCAAAATTAGATTTATTTCTAAACACTAGTACAAAAATATGAATACTGACAAAAGAAATAACTTTGCAGCTGCAGTGATAGTAATTAGTCTATTGCCTGGGATTGCCTTATTAAGATTTGAACAACTTGAGTTATCACTAGATATCTTGTTGTTCATAGCTCGAATTGGTGGAGTTTTTGGAATCGGGTTGATGGTTTGGGAAGTAATTTTGGCATCAAGAACGATCAGTAAAAGACTAACTCCAGACTATATGTTCCTCCTAAAAATACATAAATACGTAGGTAAGTATGGGGCTTTCTTAATCCTGGTACATCCGCTTCTTTACGTCTTTTATTACCTAATCAAGTATCAGGTCAATTTATTAAACATTAACTTCTCTAGTAAATTCTCGGTAGCAATATTCATAGGGATGATAGCTACTTTGATGTTGTTAATCATTTGGGTTACTAGTGTATCTCTACGTAAGAAGTTGAAGTTTAGATCCTGGCACCTAATCCATACACTTACATATATTTTAGTTCCCACCGCCATCCTACATACTTGGATGATAAGTTCTTCAGATCTAGCTAGAGCTTTTTGGGGGATTTACACAATAATATATTTCTCGATGCTGGCCTATCAGATAGCCTTCAGATTTGGTCACTTCAGAACTAAATATACCGTTGAATCGACAGAAACCGTTGCTGACAATACTTTTACTATTGTAATGAAACCCGTCACTAACAAATATATCAAACCAGAGCCTGGACAATTTGTGTACCTCAAACATCAGATAATACCTGAAATACATCCGTATTCAGTAAGTAACTTCGATCCGAATACCGGAAACATAAGTGTCACCGTAAAAGATCTCGGCCCATTCAGTCATGTATTAGAAACTATTCAAGTTGGAGATCCGATCTCCCTGGACGGTGCATATGGAGTATTTTCTCAGGAAGCATTTTTGGACAATCACCCTGCAGTGTTACTAGCAGGAGGAATAGGCATTACACCTTTTATGCCACTTATTCGCAAGATTGAGAGCGGCTGGAATAAGCCTGTTTTTCTGTTCTACGGAAACAGAGCACAAAAAGATATTGCATTTCTGGACTACCTAAATAAACTGAGTACAGAGAATCCTAACTTCGCAGTTATTCATGTATTAGAAAAAGCTGATGATGCAAATATACCTCACGAACTAGGATTCATATCAGAGGAAGTAATTGCCAAACATCTTCCCGACAAAATTCAGAACTATGACTTTTATGTTGTGGGGCCCCCTCCTATGATGGGTGCAATGCAAAAGATGTTTGACAAAGTGGGTGTTCCAAAGCACCGAAGGCATTTCGAAAAGTTTAACTAAATGTATTGTAGATGATATTATCCACTATGACCGACATGGTGGAAATACTTAATCAAATATCTAATCTTGGACTCGAAGAAAAAGAAGCCCAAGTTTATCTCGCATTGCTTCAATACTCCGAGGTCTCGATCCTAGAACTGAGTAAGACAACAGGGATCCCTAGAAGTAGTATGTATCGAGTTGTGGACAACCTTAAATCTGGTGGATTCGTGTATGAAGTTGAATCGTCTGACACCATAAAAGCTATCAAACCCGACTCACTATCCCATCTAGTGGAAAATAAACAACTAGAAGTAGAGCTCATTGAGCAAACATTAGCATCGCTTGAGGAATCCATCAAAGATATTGCTCCTATAAGTCTAATTCAAGAGAAAGTATCAAACCTAGAAGGTATCCAAACAAACCTCAAGTCAATGCTTGAGGATTGCCAGAACAACGCTCTGAAGATACTTGTTTCACACCGGCTCAAACTTAGTGATGTAGTCTCTAATAAATTGATAGAGCTATCAGCAGCAACACAGACCAAAATTCAAATACTCTACTCAGGAAATAAAATAATCGATAGTAGTTCCAATTTATCAATCAGAAACCCAGTGATCAAAATATATGGATTTCAGGCCATATCTGACAATCAATTCCTAAACGTGTTCCAACTGGATAAATCTATTTCCGGGTTCAAAATATCTAACAACATGCTTGCCGAAACCGAAAGAGTTAAATTCAATATTATTTGGCAACAGGCGCAGTAGTGATATACAAGCAAAACCGCCACCCTTTCGGGTGGC
>CAYGMI010000007.1:25168-29476 GCA_964351125.1 uncultured Candidatus Saccharibacteria bacterium
TTAGCTCTAAAGCCTTATACAGCTGCTGCATCCATAGCATCAGGTACGTATAGCATAATGTAATACCTAATTCTCCTCGCCATTACCATTAAAGCGTTCTTAACCAAATCGTGGTTAAAAGGCTCATAACCATCCATAGCCCTTGCTAAGTCTTGCAAGTACAAAGAAGTCAATCTAAGCACTAGAACAATCTGGAACTCTGTCATGCCTTCTTCAAGTAATTCTTGATGAACTACAGGAAGTTCGTCTTCTGCAAGCATACTAGTATCTTTTAGATGATTGGTAGATACTTCATCATTAGCTACTGTTGCAATTAGAAATCGACAAACGGCTTCCTTTAATTGCTCTGTATTCATATATGATGATACTTCCCTATAGTCCGGGTTGTGCGTCGGAAACTCAAAATTCTCCGCACACATACTCGCAACCTGCCCAAGAAATGCTGCAGATCTCTGCATTGATGCACCTTCTTTGCTTGGATTAGTATCACCAAGTATATCTGTACTAGTCGAATTAAATTCTCTTAAACTGCTCAGAACAGAATTGGGTAAGGTAGATCCCCTTTCTTTAAGAACTAGGACTACACTCTTCATAACTCTAATCGAGAGACCCATAAACTGATGTCTAGCACTGTCCTGATAGACAGAGCTATTAGTTAACAGTTCCGAATCCTCAGAAAAGTTTGCCCTAAGCTCATCTGAACGTTTCTTTAGTTCGATAGCTCCTCCAGCAATATGACAAGCAAGTTGGTAGATTGCTTGTTCTCTTTCAGATCTTTCAATAGCAGTGACAGTACTGTCCTCCACTTGAGTTGATGGTAGATTATTCATTTTTCAAATAACTTAATGATTTAACGTTAGCGATTAAAAGTTCTGTTACTACCTCAAAGCATTATGTATACAAGTATTTTCCGCGTATTTCTGTTGTCCATAACTGTACTTACATGTACGGTATACAAACCGCACCAACAATAGGTGCGGTAACAGTTTACCCATACGATACTAAATTTAAAATAAACTATAGACAACTTGTGCCAAATGCCTTAAATTTTCATATATATTTGCCAACTAGTTTTATGAATCAGAAGAACAAAAGAGGCCTATTCGGAATCATAGCGGTAGTAACAGTAGTCACAGTCGGTTTCTTACTGGTAAACACTGTAATTCAACAACAGTTAACTCCAGATACAACTTCTGCAACTAACTCTGCTAGCTATCCTTTCCTAACCTTTACCACCAACGCCACTACTGCATTCAAAGCGGAAGACAACATTTCGGTTCAGGTATATGCGGAAGTATCTGCTGCAGACAGAGGTGAGATGTCTGCAGCTACTATAGAAGGTACTATCGACCCTGAGTTCTTCGAGATCGACGAAATCAAAAAGACTTTGGGAAGTAACTTTCTATATGTAAACAACAAGAACGATGAGGGAGAATTTTCTATAGATATTGCAGCTCAAGGCAGTGGATCTTTTTTGCCTGGGCAATTGATTGCAGAGATACTATTAACAGTAAAGAAACCAACTGAGAACTTTGATAAGTCAATTATCTATACTTCTAAGTTCCTTCAGAGTAGCGGTTATACCCGAGAAAATATTAAGCTACCAGTAGCTGCTCTAGTAAATGACCAAGTTGAACTCCTTAAGATTGTCGAATACAGTCAATCAAGTATCAGAGTGACAACTAATCAACAAGTACAAGTAGGAAGCGAAGGTTTTAAGGAAGGACTAAGCTGCACCTATACCCCAACAGCTTGGTCAGAATGTAATTCAGATACTCAAATACGTGGAATTGCTAGTGTATCTGGTGCTGAGTGTAGTGAGAAGCTGATTCGAGCTACCATGCCAAATGCGTTTGTTAGACCTTGTGGGAACCTAAAGCCAACTGTTTCGATGAGGAGCAGCTCTACAGAAGTAGCACCAGGACAACCGATTAACATCAGCTGGATACTAGAAAATACTAGTTTCTGTAGGATCGAGACTATAGTAGATGGAACGCAATCCAGTTCGAACATACTTTTGGTCAGAACAAGCGGCTCAACTGAATTTACTGCTCCCCAAAATGCTAATCAGGTCACCTATAAATTAGTCTGTAATACTGAGCAAGGTAGGATAGATAGAGAGCTAGTAATACAATTGAATGGGAATATTCCTGATCCTCAAGCTCCCGAAGTTCTAATTCAGATAGATAAACCAAATACGCTTGCGACTCCGGATACTTTTACAGTGTCTTGGACTACTTCAGACGCCGATACCTGTGAATTAACCACCAGAATCTCTGACACAAACAATAAGCAGCTTACCTCGGAAACTGAAACAGTAGAAACCAATGGTACTAAGACTATTAATCTTTTCGAAAAAGATAATAATAGAAATATTGAGTTTGCAATAGGTTGTGAAAATGCTGTTGGGTCAGCAACCGACCAACTGACTCTAAAAGTAGTGCCATCGAGTAATTCAAATGCTGCAGAAGTAACGTTGATATCTGATAGCCTTGGATCAACTCCTGCCAGTGTTACCCCACTTGAATATCGACTAAGCTGGGGATCCGTAAAAGTCGAAAGCTGCACATTGCTTACTAAAGTCAGTGCAATAGAATCAGGACAGATGCTCCAAATCATACCTAATATTGCAGGTACCGAGCAGGTAGCAACCAATGGCAATAAATTGGTAAAAGTAGATTCTGTGAGTATACCCGCAAGAATCAGCCATATGCTTAGCTGTAAGGAGCAGGGCTCAACTACAAGCGTTACAGATCAGTTTGATGTGGTTGTGACTCCAGCACAGAGTGAGCTTGATCTGTCTTTAATTGATAGCACAGGAACAAAAATTGTAGACAGTGCAAACGTAAAAACTCCGTTTGCCTACAAACTAAACTGGCAATCAGTACATGTTAATAACTGTAAGCTAAGTATCTCTTATCTGGGATCAGCTAGTGGGGAAGTACCTGTAATCGAGCCAGATTTGCAAAGACAAGACGAAGCTATCGCTACGAATGGTGTCTCAGAGAGTTTAATTATAAATACATTGAGTGAGAAAACTAGAATCATCAACAAAATTGAATGTGACAATATTGGAGGAATCGGCAGAACCTCAGCAACTGCAGAGGTCACGATCAGCCCACCTACAGTAGGACCAACCGTCAATATGAAGTTGAACGGAAACGAAATAGGTGGCAATATACCGGCAGAATCGACATACAAAGTCAGTTGGGAATCTACACAGTCAGAGACATGTTCGCTTCAGAGACAAGTTACCCCATTCCCCTCGATTTCTTATCTTTCTGATACAGATCCAATTTTAGAGACAAGCTATGACGTAGCAACCTCGGGAGAAAAAGAGTTTACACTAGGTAGAATCTCTGGATCCTATTACCTAAACCATGTAATTACTTGTCAGGGAGAAGGTGGCAAAACCGCAGATAGAGTTACAGCAACAGCTTTCTACTCTAAGACAACAGATCTAACAGAGATTCAAGAAGGATCACTTTGCTCAAACGAAGGAGGTATATCCGTAGGTAAGTGTGGCACATTTAACTGTGCGCCAAATCAAATACCAGTATTCGCATGCGAGAACAGTACGATTAAGGTGAACTGTGCTGGCAGCTCTAGTTGTGCAGACATAACTAGAAGAGCGTGTCCTAAGAATATTGCTTTTGTTTGTGGAGTAAATGGAATCACCTACAACAACAGCTGTGAGGCTGAAGTCCAAGGGATAAGCATTGCCTATAGAGGTTCATGCCGAACTACAGTAGATTCCACGTATTGTAAGTCTCAATATAACCCTGTCTGCGGTATGAATGGAATAAGTTATCCTTCAAGCTGTATAGCTAGTATTAGCGGTATACCAATTGCATACAAAGGCAAGTGCACCACTACTCCCGTTTGTAAAACACCGGATAGATGGTGTGATCCCCGAATCACAGATAATGTCGAAGACACTGACGATACATCTCTCGCCTGTAAAGCTGACTTCAACAATAGCGGTAAACTAGATATTATAGATTTCGGTAAGTTTGCTCTAACCTATCGAAAACCTTTAGCGAATTGCGCTCAAGACATTACTGGAGGAGACTGTAAATACACAATTGAAGACCTAAGTATCTTTGCCAAATACTTTAATCAGTCAGATACTTGTAATACAAGTGAATAGTATGAAACTAAAGACCTTACAAAATCTAGTAAAAACTCTATCAGTATTTTTGGTATTTGCTTCAGCTGTTAAAAGTGTAAATGCACAGCTACCCAATGATATTGCTGCAGCTTTTGAGGATAGAATAATCAGCTTGGAAAGAGGCGAACAAACAGATA
>CAYGMI010000008.1:0-12678 GCA_964351125.1 uncultured Candidatus Saccharibacteria bacterium
GTCTGGGTCGAAAGATTCCTCGATTGTGGTGTTAGCTGTTGTTACCTCAGACAGAGTAGTGGAGTACACTATTTTTCTGGATGATTGCCAGATCCTGGCGTAATCGTTCATGGCCTGGCTTGCGTCGTCTATAGGTCCTCCCACACCTTCTGTAGGAACAGCCTCCCAGAACTTCATAATCTCGTACATGTTGCGTCCAATCAAGGATGTGCCTACATTACGTACAATATTATTGAAGAATTGGTGCACTTCTTCGCTAGGCATAGCCCAATCGAAGTTTCCTGTTTCGTCTGCCACATATCCGTCTAGTGATGTTGTGATTGCGTATATTAGTTTGGCCATAGGGTATTAGAGCTTAGAGGAGGAGAGGTGTCAAATCGGGAATAGCTAACTAAGTATTATTTATTCTCTAATTCGAGAATGACTGTAAGCAAGCTAGCATTTCCACAGGCACTGGGAATATTGGCTAATTGATCTAATGCTAAGGTACATTTGGTAGTTTCATCAGTATAGGTTTCTAGCGAAATACCAGATTTAATATATCCGTCACCTGTTTCATAGAAGCCTGCCTTTTGACAGTGCTCCTTCGCTTCTGCCATGCTATCGACTATTTGGTTAAGCTTACTATCACAGGAAGTCTCTGTAAATTTTGCAGTAGTAAAGGAAGCCTTGTTTACGCAATCTGACCAATATGAGTAATTGTGCACTTCATCTCCCATGCATTTATAATATTTATCAATTCCAGTATAGAGAGTTCTTAGTGCTTGTAAATCTATAGCTTGTTGCAGTTCTTCTTTCTCTGCAATTTCTTGAAGTCGTTGATTCTCAGCAAGTCTTTGCATGTCTTTTTCGACAGTGTCATTATGAGCTTTAAAAGCGAAAGCTAATCCAATAATGACTAAGAATACTATAAGTATATACATCAAGTTTTTTCTTGAAACTCCTTCGCGTTCAATTTCCAAAGCTTCTCTCACCGGTGGTAGTTTATTATCTCCTTTTATATTCTTTCCGCAGTATCTACATACGATAGCTTTATCTTGAATAGATTCTGCACAGTAAGGACATGACTTCATTTCTAATTCTACATTATTAAAAGTTGGTCCGAAAGTATCGAAATTCGAACTATTTTAGTAATTCATAAAATAACTTAATAAATAAGGCTTTGTTTGGTTACAATGATTCTGCTGTGATGTTTATACTAGATACTAGGTAGTGCTAGAATTAATAAGTGGACAATAAGTTAAAAGATACAATTTACTATTTACTGGTCAAATTCTCTTCTTTGGAAGATCAGTATAATACAAAGAAAAAACTTGCAAAGCTTCTATACTTTATAGATTTCTATAATTTTAAAGAGCATGGAGAAACAATTGCAACGTCTAAGTATAAAGCTCTTAGAATGGGTCCGGTGCCTAGTAATTTCTACGAGGAATTGGCTAATATGGTGAAAGAAGGGCTATTAAGGTTAGATAAGGTGCAATTTTCTGGTTCTAAAGGTAGAAAGTATATGTATGACATATACCGACCAGATAAAGAATGGGAGACCACTTTAAATTCAGAAGAGATTGCTCAAATTGACAAAGTATTTGAGAAATTTAAATATAATACCGCCTTGTCTCTAGAAGAACTCTCACATCTTCAAGCTCCTTGGAACTCTGTTGATGAGAATGAGGACATCCCTATAGAAACCGCCCATCTTTTACAAGATTTTGATAGTTTGTAAGGTGATATATAGGTTGAAAGACGAATCGTATTTTAAGTATTTTTCTCCAGGTTTCGCGAGGAATTGGAATAAACTTTCAAAGACAAACCCTAAGCTTGGTAAGTTAGAATGTATTCCGTCTGGTGAATGGCAATATCAAGGTTCAGATGGTTGGCTTAAGAATCTACTCAATATTTTACTTTCCTCATATTACAATCCCAAACCTGCCTTATTTAATACTTTGTCACAGCAAAACATATTTGAACGAAAAGAAAAATATTCTAATGATGATTGTGAAGTAATTGTGATTAATCTGGATCAAGCTCACAAAGTAATTGGAGAAAAGAAGGGAACAATACAAGGTGAAAAATGGCCAAGAATTTTAGTAGGGTTATCTAAGTACTCCATCTTTAAAGGTGTTTGTGTGTGCGAACTCAGAGGTCATGAAGATTCTGATTACAATAATAAATATGAAGGAGTTATGAAAGCTGTATGTAGTATGTCTAGTGAGATTTTTGAGGAGTATTCCTCAAGCCTGCTATAGTTTGTTTGTAATTGCTAATAGGCTTCCATATACATAGACTTCTCCTCGAATTGGTATAAAAAACTAAATCCCATCAACTCATATCTATGCAAAAGGTAGTCCACTTTTACTCTAATCTCTGTTCCTTAACCCCCAATCCCCCCACATCCTCATGCTATGCTCATGAGTAACAAATAATCACCACCATGACGTATATTTTGGCTGAGAAGCTCACAAAAACTATCGGAGGCAAAACTCTATTCGAAGACATCACTTTCGCCATCGGCGAAGGTGAGAAGATTGCCCTTGTGGCCAGAAACGGCACAGGCAAAACAACACTTCTAAAAATATTGGCAGGAGTAGAAGAAGCAGATAAAGGCGAGATCTCTATGCAGCGCGGCATCAAAATCGCTTACCT
This sequence comes from uncultured Candidatus Saccharibacteria bacterium, assembly GCA_964351125.1. GTDB lineage: Bacteria > Patescibacteriota > Dojkabacteria > J137 > JAEUSD01 > CAYGMI01. The sequence goes on from CAYGMI010000008.1 coordinate 2,644, forward strand.
CTCACAAGACCCAGACCTCGACCCACAAAAGACGAAGCTCGAAGAGGTGTTTGCATCAGATACTCCGATAATCAAAGCAGTCAGAAACTACGAAGAAAGCCTGAAAAACCCTGACGATCACGAAAGAATGCAAAAAGCATACGACGCGATGGTAGAACAGAATGCATGGGAATACGAAGCTAGAGTTAATGAGGTTTTCGAAAAGTTAGAACTATCAGACCTAGAAGGCAAGATCGAGACATTCTCTGGAGGGCAAAAAAAGCGTCTAGCACTGGCGAAAGTGTTGCTAAACGATGCTCAGTTTTTGATCTTGGACGAGCCTACCAACCACATCGATATAGATATGATCAGCTGGCTAGAAGATTACCTCAAGAATAAGAAGGTGACATTGCTGCTAGTAACCCACGATAGATACTTCTTAGATGCTGTATGCGATCAGATTCTCGAGCTGCACAACGGAGAGATATTCAAACACAAAGGAAATTACGACTACTACCTAAAGAATAGAGGCAAGCGAATCACAAACCAAAACACAGAGATCGATAGAACAAGAAAACAACTCAAGAAGGAGCTGGAATGGGTCAAAAAACAACCTCAGGGCAGGCAAACTAAGGCATCAGCTCGGGTGGACTCATACTACGAAGCAAAAGAGCAACTCGGCCAGGTAACGCGGGACGTAAACGTCGAGCTGTCCTCGATTAGTAAACGCATGGGCAATAAAGTGCTGAATCTGCACAACGTGACTAAATCTTTCGGAGACAAAAAGATTTTGGATGGATTCACCTATGAATTTGTAAACGGCGAAAAGATCGGAATCATCGGTAAGAATGGAGTAGGCAAGAGTACATTCTTAAACTTGATTATGGGATTAATACAGCCTGATAGCGGCAAGATAATTACCGGCGAGACTGTGGCGTTTGGATACTATTCGCAGTATCAAACAGAGCTCAACGGTGAACACAGAATAATAGATTCTATAAAAGAGATAGCCAACACCATCAAACTACCAGACGGTGCCGAAATATCAGCGTCTAAGATGCTGGAGAGGTTTTTGTTCCCGCCAGATCAGCAGCAATCCAAAATATCCAAACTGAGTGGAGGGGAGAGAAAGCGCATCGCACTGCTCAGAATTCTGATGAAGAATCCTAACTTCCTAATTCTAGACGAACCTACAAACGACTTTGATTTGATGACTCTAGATATTCTAGAAACATTCCTGCAGAACTTTAAAGGCTGTTTGATCATTATTTCTCACGATCGTCACTTTATGGACAGCATCGTAGATCATATCTTTGTATTTAAGGGTGATGGCAAAATAAAGGACTTCCCTGGCAACTATTCTCACTACCGTAAAAGCCTAGAAACTAACGTCGAACCAATCACTAAACCTCAGAGCACACCAAAGGTAAAAGCCGGCGGTTCACAAGAAGATAAAGAAATGAGGAAACAAGCCAATGATCTCTACCGCGAAATCCAAAAGCTCGAAAAGAAGAGAGATAAGGTAAACCAGAAAATGTTCGAAGTGGGAGATGACTTTATGGAGGCTGCAAGACTTGCCGAAGAGCTAAAGGAACTAGATTCTGAAATAGAAAAGATGAATGAGGAGTGGTTGGGGTTGAGTATTTGATATAATTTTATATGAATCAATCCAAGCAGATCAAAGACTAGTTATGCAAAATATAGCTCTCGCACTAATCATCACAATCCTAGCTGCTCTCAGTGTTTTTCAGATTGCTCTTGCGGCTGGTTATCCTCTAGGCGAATACGCTTGGGGTGGCCAACACAAACTCTTACCCAGAAACTTAAGAATAGCTAGTCTATTTTCTGTGTTAATTTATGCCTTCATCGTATCTATTATTGTAGACAGAGCAGGAGTATTAGATTTTTATTCCACAGGATTTCTTAACGATAGTGCAATCTGGGTAATCGTTGTCTACTTCGGGTTGGGAATCCTTATGAACGCTATATCTAGAAGCAAGAAAGAGAGAAATGCTATGACTCCGGTTGTGCTGGTGTTGTTTCTAGCTACGTTATTCATTGCAACTTCCACCTAAAGTATCTTCAATCAGTTTTAGAACAAGGCTTTATCAGCAAAAAAATTTTCACCACCAACCTATAGTGTGATATAATGACTATAGAACGTACATAGTACGTAATTGACAACCCCTTAATCGGAGGGGATAAAAGGCTACAAAGCCATTGGAGAATTGTAATGCGTAAGAACATAGTGTTCTTGCTTGTAGTAATTTTGTTTGTGTCGATTTTGCAAGTTGCCGCTGGTTCATTTTCCAGCTGTAAGGCAAGTGTTGTAGACGGAGTAAATATAAGAGAGACTCCGTCGATAACTGTTTCGGATAATATCCTAGGACGTACCAGCAATGGTATGTGGCAGGATGTAAGTGTGGTCGGATTTGTGAGTGGAGAAAATGAGGAAGTATTTTACATCCTCACTTATCTAAGCACAGAAGATCCTCAGAATGTAGGTCATGTTACAGGACTGTTTCATCATTCTGTGGTGACACTAAATAGGGGTTGCCGGATTTCTTATTTATTTGTGTATACGCAAGTAGATAAGGGTGATCAAACACCCATGATGGTTACTGTAGGAGACTATACCTATGAAATGCCACAGCTAGTGGTATACCCTGACGAAATAGAAGGAAGTTACATCAATAGTTTCTCACGCAGAGATATGTATCGTATTCATAATATGGATGCGTTTCTCTTGGGGGCGGAGTCATCCAGCCCAAATAGTGTTTTCAGAGTAATGCGTTGTAGGCAAGTTGCTGGGATCTTTAGTCACTATGACTTCGATTTGGATTTCGGAAGTGTATACGAATACACTGAACGATTCAAAATGCAGGGAGATAGGGTGGCAAGCAGATTCTCACTATTAGAGCAAGAATGCAATATTGGGTTGGATGAATTTCCACCACTGCCTGAAGATGTAGATCTCTCCCCAAATGGAAAATCCTATGATTTTGAACCTGAGTCGGAACATGATGATTGGATGGGCTCAAATGTATGGGGTATTCAGATGGAGGATGAAGAAGGTAATATTTACCTTTCACCTTTTGCTCCGGAAGACCAATCAAGATTAATCTTCGGGCGGTTCGCAGCCTATAAGTTTACAACTATGGTCGCCAGGGTTGCTGGACAACCTTTCATCGTTGAATTCGATGAGGATGTTCCGGATGAATGCGAACAAGATTGGTTTGATGTTCCGGAAGGCTTCGAACCAGGACGACATGATCGCTATTCCAATCAGGAAGGGCAGACCATCTGGATCGAAGGATGCTATGCAATTCTGATGCAATCGGATCCATTTTATACTCGTGACCACCAAGTCGAGTATCAGGTGTTTGTAGCCCCATAGTTACCGATTTAATTACGGAGTGTTATGTATATAACGCTCCGTTTTTTTTATTGTTTTGCTATATTGAGTAGGTAAATAAGAAACCTATATGGCAGAACAGCAAAAATATGAAGTACCAACTCCCAAGGAAAGAGGTTGGGATAATCCAGATCAGATGGGAGTAGTGTTGGTTGATGATATTGATAGAAGCAAAATTCCTAATTCAGAAACTAGAGAGGTGAGAGAGTGGGTGAGTAATGTGCGTAAATTACGTACTTTTTTGGGTGCTAACAAAGAAATTATTCAGGCAAATCCTTGGGCAGAAAAAGTGTTACAGAGAATAATTGTTTTACATGTTGTTAAGTTGGTCTTGAAGGATAGCTCTATGTTAGGTAACTTTTTACCTATGGAGGTAGAGATTCAAACTGTATTAGATAAGCTTGCAGTAGACCAGAAGTTTTCTGATCTTCCAGAAAGTACATTTTTTGATGCTCAGTACTTGCCGACTCTAACGTTAGCTTTTATTAGTGCTAGAGGCTATTCAAGAAATATGCCTGATCAGGCAGTAGCAGAGTACGAAGCATTCAAATCTGGAGCTTCGATGATTTGGACCCTTACACAAGGAAGCCTGATGGGCATCTCTCGCTATATAGGTTACTCAACAGCGATGCTAGCTGAAGGCTATAGCCTACAGGAAGTAGTAGATATAAACGTTAATCAAATCAGTATTGCAGGAATAGAAGTACATGAGGTCAATGGCAAAAAAGGTACCAAGAATGTTTATATATCTTCTGGGATTGTAGACAGGATCAGGAATGGAAAGTTGGTAGAGATATCTGCAGAGCAAGACTTTTATAGTGGATATGTTGTTGAAGAGATGATTGCTAGCGGTGGAACTGTTCGTCGTATTTTAGAAGAGCTATTGGCGATGCTAGATGATGACGAGTTAATCAAGAACGTTGTGGTGTTAGAAGGAGCTAGACAGCAATGGCTTTATAGTTGGGATGAAGACAATAATCAGCATGTCTGGAAGCGACCACAGGTTGGCTCTTTAGAAATAAGGGTAGATGCACTTAGGTGATATAATTGTCTATGAAATTCGAAGGCGCGAGAAACGAACAACTTCAACAGGTACATAATCTAAAGTCTACGATGACGGTTATCGTGGACGGGTTTGAACGTGTATTTAATGAGCTCCCAGATCACGAATCCCTAGAGGTAAGTTATGAGTTAGCTATAAGATTTGTAGACAATGCACTTTTGGCCTATATACACGCGGGCGGAGAGTTAGAAATTACTAGTCAGCTAAGGTCGGCTATGATTTTGGCGCTACTACCGATGCTGCAAATTATTGAAGTACTAGATCGAGAGAGTTTGGATATTGTCGAGATCAGTAAATTCGCGCAAGCAAATATTGGACTCTTCTTAGCTAATCAGCAGTTAGGAGAATTTGTCTTCGATAACGCAAGTGTTGATTGGCTAATTACAGAGCCTCAACCAAATGGCGAAACCTAGATTAGAGGAGCATATAAACTGGAACAATATATCTAACACTTCTACTACAGATCCCAAGTTATCACCTTGCCTGCTTCAAAAGTGGCAAAACAAAGCTCCGCTTTCGCGGAGCTTTGTAGTGTTCATAGAACCAGTTACTTAAGGATAGGTAGGATTCTACCTTCACTTTGAGCTGGAGCATCAATTCCTAGTAATTCAGCTACTGTTGGAGCAATATCAATTATTGTGACAATAGGTGCTGATTCATTTTTCTTCTGACGTTTGATTCTTGGACCATACGCTGCAAATACTGCGTATCTGTCTAGATCGCCATTAGGCACATATCCATGTTGTCCGTAGATTGGTGCATCACCGATTATTTGTCCTGGTGTAGCAGCATCAAACTGGTAAGGAGATTTTGAGAAAATTACAACATCACCTGTAGTATCCTCATTTAACATGTTGTATGTTTGACCAAGTGCGGTAGGTATTGCAACGGTATCCTCCTTTAGAACAATTCTCTCGATCTTATCTGTTCCAAGATTATCAAATGCATCTACAACTTGTTGTCTTACTGTTGCATAATCTTCTGGAGCTACTATTCCGCCTGGGTTTCTACCTTCTAGGTTAATGTAAACCTGAGCTGCTCCACCTGCAATATATGCAACTGCTTGGCTCTGAGATAGGTCGGATGAATTGTAAAGTCCAGCAAGTTCAAGTACATAGTTTGCGTTGATAGCTTTTGAGCTTGAGGTTACTCCATGATCAGATGTGACGAATACATTTGCATTCCCCATTTCGTCCCACACAGCATCTAACATTGCATCAGAAGTCTGGTATGAGCCTTTGATGTAGTCACAGTACTGATCTCCAGTTGCTGGATTGTAAACATCGCTTGTAGGATCACAGAAACCATTGAACCTGTGATGACTCATATCTGTCCATTCATTTCCCATCAACACAAGGTCTGGGTTGTGTTCGTCAACTACATAAGGATAAATTTCTGTACCTAGTAGTAGAGCTGTCATTGTATTTTGTTCGACGAATGTTTCTACGTCGATCAAACCTAGTAGGTAAGGAGAGTAGTCACTTGGAATAAGTGCATCGAATTGGCTAGCTAGATCGTCCTCAAGAGTTTGAGGGAAAGCTCTGATTCTTGTTACTTGAGTGTGGTACAACCTAAACTCTGATAGATCAGGCTCTAGATTGATTAGCTTCATGTATAGTCCACCCTCATTCGGATTTCCTAGATAATCATTAACTGTTTCTGGAATAGTGTTTGACCATTCACCTGCTGCTAGATCTGTAACTGTATCAGTAGCATCTTTAGTGCGGGATACGATTACTCTATCGTAGTTAACGGTTGAATCGTTCGTACTATCGTAAATGAATACTTGGTAGTTAAGAACAGGAGACCATGAGAAGTCGGCAATTGAGAAGCTCGCCTCTTGAGCAGTACTGTAAGAATTCGGAGTATTGGTCCAGCCAGTTGCGTCAACAAGTGTTACTTTGTCATTTGCAAGTGTTGGATTTACAGATATGGCGTTTGTCCAAGAAAGTGGAAATTCATAGTTAGAAACTACTCCACGACCAGTCAGCCAGTCAGGGTATGAATCAACCACAACTCCATTTGGAACTGAGCTTGTATCAAGTGCCTGCCAGCCTAGTGCAGCCACAGAGATTCCTTCTGCATCTGCCTTTGCTGCTAGTGTCTCTGCTTGGTTTACCCCATAACCCCATGCACTTACTCCGTAGCTAGAGAAAGGTTGAGTATTGTTGTGGAATGTATTATTAGTAACACCAGTAGCCGCTGGAGTTGCTCCTGTAATTAGGGAAGTCCAGCCTGGCCCCGTGTTTGCAATAACATTTGGGATCATTCCATTCTGTCCTACTACCCCTTTGTCTAAAATTCTTTGATAACTAGGCATTAAACCTTGCGAGGCATAGTCTACCATTAGGTCTTGTCTCATTGAGTCCGAGACCATCACTATAACTTTCTTTGGATTAGGTAAGGCCTCTACAGTACTTGCGAATGGCAACATGGTTGTTGCGAACATTACTAGTGCAAGTAGCGAGAGTATTAGATTCTTGCGGGAAATCTTATGCATTACTTGGGCGTGTAATAAGTTAGATAGTTGAACATGTGATATATGTCCTCGTATATAATGCCCGCGTTAAAGGGGTGTGTCAATCAACCTATAATCTTAGTATTTTTCACTTTATATTTAGATACTGCAGTACTCCCAAGGGTATCTAAGTCTTCGATTGATGCTTATCCACCTAAATAATTCTCAAAGAGTTTCAGTAAATTGCTAGGGCAGAAATCAGGAGAGTAGTTGGCTTGCTTTCCTTAACGTCCGTAGCTAACATATCCCGTCTTAGTTTCTAAGACGCTTATAAATCTAGTGGAGGTATACAGCTGTGAAGAAACGCACTTTGTTATTGTTGTTAGGATCACTTCTGTTACTACTGGCTATGCCAGTTAGTGCAGGTGGTGATGTCGCTGAGACTAGTTTGGATAACTTTACCGAACCTAACACCGCGTATGTAGTGTTTGTCACTACTGCAACATTCGATGGTGTGAGCAAGCACGATGTATTTAGCTTTATGGGCAACCCTGCCAACGATTCAGTATGGTGGCCTGGATTCATTACTAACGTTACACAAACTAATGGGAATGGACCAGGCGCAGGCGCGCAATACGCAGAAGAAGTATTGTACGGGGCATGGACCAACTTGCTGACATTGGACGCTCACCATAGCAATAAATTCACCATTCAGGTGACCGAGGGTGGCAACGGCGTTGCTTCCTGGTCGATAGTAGATTTTGACAATGTTCAAGGTGACGGAAGGTGGACTTCATACTCAGTGATTGAGCAGAGTCCGCTGTTACCTATCGAACAACTTGAAGGTTTGTTGGCAACGTTTTACGGTGTAGCCGCAAATGCAATGGGTGCAAACAGCGTGAGTGTTGGCTTTACGAATTACGGAGTCTATACAACAGACTCCAATGGCGAATTTGCTAACATGCCATTCAACGTAGGCGACTACGACTAGAAAATAAGTGCTCTAACTAAGTGACCCCTGTAAGATGATTGCAGGGGTTCTACATTTAAGGTTTACACAAAATCTTTATGGACAAGATTGATCTAACTAAACAATATAAAAACTTATATAAAGCAAAGAAAGATCCTGAACTTGTAGAAGTCCCAGAGTTCACCTTTGTAACGATTGAGGGGGCAGGGAATCCAGGAAACGAAGGTTTTAGGTTTGCGATGGAGGCACTGTATCCTGCGGTTTATGGAATAAAGTTTGCCATTAAGAAAGGAGATACAGATCTTGATCCAATAGACTTTAAGGTGATGCCTATGGAAGGTCAGTGGTGGGCTGATGATCCTCAAGAGTTTATCAAAATGAATAAAGACAATTGGTATTGGAAGATAATGATTAATGTACCAGGTTTTGTATCAAAGCAGATATTTAGCGACATAGTAGAAAAGGTAAGGCAAAAAAAGAATCCCAAAAGAATTGATGACCTTAAACTGGAGAAGATGAGGGATGGGAAAAGTGTTCAGTTAATGCATGTAGGATCCTACGATAGTGAAGCAGAAGATATACAGAGAATGCATCAATTTGCTTTCGACGCCGGGTATAAGCTTCATAGTCATCATCGTGAGATATACTTAAGTGATCCTCGAAGAACCCCAGAGCATAAACTTAAAACTATATTAAGACATCCCATTCGAAAAGTATGAAGGACTCAAGTGCTATAGAGAACTATAGCGGCAAGGATCTGGTCGCTAATTTACGTCAGCAAATTCCAGATATTGGTAGAGAATTAGGAGAGAAAGTACCAATATCGGCAAGTAGTCCAATTACTATGCAAGAGCTTAGAGACAGATTTGAGGGTGAGGAAAGTGATATTTATATGATTCTGAGGTATATGTATCAATGGGCTGTAGAAAAGCAAAGAGCAAATCCCCCAGAAGGTTATGAATCTTGGGTGGAGTATAATAAACAGACATTAGACACCTTCCGAGGAGAGTTAACAAAGCTTTCTTTTTTAACTTCAGATATAAGGTATACGCAGTCCTCATACCCACAGGATAGTGGGGCATCCATTTATATAGATAATAAGATGCCACTAGTTACTGCCTTCGGTGAAGAGTATCCTTATTTTTTGATGTACGATGACGCTGATTGGGATCTTAGATATAACAGTAATAAAACTGCTAGGGTTTATATTACTTTAGATACTGGTAATAGTAGTTCAGAGCTTACGAATGCTATGTTCACTTTTCCTATGCTTTGCGACAAACTACGGTTAGCAGGTATCCAATTTGTTGCTAAGAGTTCTTCCCCATCCGGATATGCAAATGCTGCTGACAATATAATTCTATATTTTAATGCAGAACAGAGTGATCAACTCAGAGAGGTATTAAGAGCGTTCGATTTTAAGGGTAAAGTAGCAGATCAGTCACAAGTAAAAGCTGCAGTTCCAGATGCAGAGTTGCCTGGGGTAGCCTGGGGGGTGCAACCAGGTGGAGAAATGCTTCGGAAATTAAAGTTTCTAACCGGGAAGACAGAAGGTAGCTACAGCTTGATCGTGGCGATGTACGGACTACAAAACTTCCTCGAAAGATTGGCTTCTGCACATTTACGGCTAGGGAATGAAGATGAAGCTGACTATTTTCACAGGCTTGAGAGAAAAACAAATACTTATCTCAAGTAGAAATGCCAGCCACATACCCTGTGCTCCAACATAACTGCAGGCTGTATCCACCAGAGGGTCTGTCAATATTAAGTACATCCCCCACTATGTAAAGCGAGCTAACTAGTTTGGACTCCATGGTTTTCATATTTACCTCATCTAGTATGACTCCACCCGAAGATACGACTGCTTTGTCTGCTCCAAGTAGTGAATCTACTTTTACAGGCAATGCCTTCAATATGAGTCTGAGGTTCTTGCGTTGATCTTTAGTAACGCTATGGTTAGGAGTATCTTGTTTGATTTTGCCCATTTCTAGAACCACCGAAACTAGTTTTGCAGGAATCAAATTGCCTAAAGTGTTTTTGATCTGTTTATTTGATTCCGATGTGAGTAGATTATGAATCGTCTGCTTCATCTGGCCTTGATCGCGGTTCGGAAATAAGTCGATGTTAATACCTACTATCCCTTCTGGTAA
>CAYGMI010000008.1:12688-13902 GCA_964351125.1 uncultured Candidatus Saccharibacteria bacterium
AAACACCTGGTCCACTCAGACCAAAATGAGTAAATAGTAACTTTCCCTTTGTTTTAATTTTCGACTGTTGATCAAGTAGTATTTCTAAGCCAACTTCATCAAAGCTAATTCCACTCACGTCTTTTACCCAACGTTCATGTAGCTTGACGGGAACGAGTGCAAAGTCGTTTTCTTTAATTGTGTGCCCCAGTGCCTTTAGCCATTTGAATCCTGCACCTGTAGATCCAGTTTCGGGTCGTGACTTTCCGCCGGTGGCCACAATACAAGCTTTTGTTTTTATTGTCTCTGTGTTCGATTCTATTTCGAATACATTGTCATTATTTCTTACTATTGATAGAACATCACAACCTAACTTTATCTCTACCTTATGTTTGGCCATATAGTCGACCATTACCTGCCAAACCGACTCTGCAGAGTTTGATTTTGGGAACATCCTGCCATTGTCTTCTTCTTTAGTTTGCATTCCAAAGCTGTGAAAAAAGTCTAGAGTATCTTGCACATCGAATTGAGAGAAGATGGAGTAGAGTGCCTTCGGACTACCTCGATATGATTCTACGAGTCCCTTTATCTGTTTATTGTTAGTTACGTTGCATCGGCCACCTCCGGTAATTAGAAGTTTCTTACCTAGTTTTTTGTTCTTCTCTAGCAGTAGTACTGACTTACCATTTTTGGCTGCTGTTCCGGCCGCCATCATTCCAGCGGGTCCGCCACCAATTACTATTACATCCCAAAGCTCTTTAATCATAAGTAATACTAACATGTATCAGTCTATACATTTAGAGCTGTACGGTACTATTGCTAAGGTACTATACTTATGGTATTATACCCTATGTCAAATCTTGAAGCTTGGGAAATACAATTTAGAAAAGGTCAGCTAACTTTGTGGATCTTACTTGCCTTAGCTAGTGATGCATTAACAGCAGACGAACTTGCCAGCGAAATATCAGCCTTCACGGGAGGTTTACATGATTTTAATGTACAGAGTATCTATAGAGCCCTTAGGAGTTTTGTACAAAAGGGGTTTGTTAGTTACGTAGAAGTTCCTTCAGATCTAGGACCTGTAACCAAGAAATATAGTTTAGAAAAACCAGGCAGAGACCTATTAGCGAAATTTATAGAACGGAATATAGAAATTTTTAATTCAGATCAGTTTAAAAAATTATTAGAAAAAGTATGAACAAGTTAGCAATTATATTAGTACCAATAGTATTAGT
>CAYGMI010000008.1:13912-20607 GCA_964351125.1 uncultured Candidatus Saccharibacteria bacterium
GAATCCTGTTGCTGAAACAGATACATTAAGTCAATTTACTTACCCTAACAGCTATCAGGGCTTCCCCCCAATTACTGGTGCAAACGTATATCTACCTGCTCCTAACAAAGTTCTTATACTCGGACCAAATGGAGAGTCAAGTATTGCTGATGCTAGCGTAGAAGTAGTGGAGGGCTTTACAGCCTTCGATGATTTCTATCTATTGGAGTTTCCAGATGGCGAAATTCAAATTCTTGGAGATTATGATTTAATTGCAGGTGAATATGATATTGATATAGATGCAATGTCTGCAGATTTCGAAAAATACAGTTCGACAGACTTAGATAAAAAATATACTGACAGCATAAATAGAAACTCAAACCTATCAAGTATTGGTTGGTTGTCATTACTTGTTGGATTGGTGGTGATACATTTCGTAAGTAAAAACAGAAGGACAGTATTAATTGGTTGGGTAGCTTATCTGTCTGTCATTACGTTAACGTTTGTTGTGGGTTCTCAGATCTCTGGCAGACCTTACTATCCATTTTTACCAGTAATTACTATTGGGATAATTTACGCACTTATCTTTATTGCTCATTTCAAAGATAGAATAGTAGGAGGAGATAAGGAAGTTGATTTTCCTTAGGAGTTAATATGATATTCTGAGTAATAGTTAGCAAAGCAATATGCAAGCATCATCTAAAACATGGAGGTACGATTTAGACGAAGATAAATTCGTAAAAATCGAAATCGAAGATAGCATGATCAAATGGACTATCGACATTATCGAGAATCCAGAGGCACATTTTAAAGCGGAGGATGATAGAAGGTTTGGAGTATATACATATAATCACCAATCTTTTTTGGGATTCATTGTTAGGCCTTGGCTAGATACTATCTCGGAAGAGATGCATAAAGAGATCTCAGACTATTTGAAGGTAAATTATGTAATAGAAGATTTCGAGAAATCATACAGAGAGGTATTGAGTCAGCGCACAAGCTATTGGGAACCGACAGAAGATAAGCTGATCTACGAAGGAAGCTCCGAACTAGGGATACAAAGATTCTATAATACTGACAAGGGTATCCTAGTTATTCATGCAGCACTGATAGATCCATTAGACAGGCAGAGAACACAATATGTTGTTAGCAGAGAAAGTATCCTTAATCAAAAGGACCTTTATCCCACACAGGTGGTGGAGTATCTTAAAAAAATAGATGATTAATCTAGTTGAAAGTTCTATAACTATAGTACCCTTTCTCATGTCCTTCTTGTCCTTTAGCAGGATGCCAGTGCTTGATTGCGCAGGAGTATATTTCAGTCTGCGCCGCGATTGCCTTTGCCCAGTTTATTACACCGTTTGCATAGCCACAGTAAGCACAATTTAGTTTTTGCCAAAAAGTGAGTTTCTTAAGATGGTGCCTGTCTACGACTACATACTCTGATCGAGAGATCTTAGGTATTGCGTGGACTCCAAAATAAATAAACTGATAAAAACCTAGCCAGAGATCTGTAATGGTAACAGGGATAATCAGGCTCCAGATAACAATATTACTAAACCAGTTTAGGGGGTTAAAAGAACTTCTTTTGTAAGTCTTATCTCCTCTAATGACTAATGCACCTTGTCTACTTGCGATTTCTTTTCCTGATACCTTGCTCATAGAATAATCTTAACAATAAATCTTCTACCTCGGAAGAGGGTAGGTGCTTCTATCGTTTATTCGACTATGGTCGTAAGATTCTCAAGCATACCTGTCCAGCCTTTACTTGCATATTCATTACTTTGATCATCACCGTAGTCTATAACCATTGTTAGAGTTGTTACCCCATCTTGTTCCTCTAAAGTTATTTCTGTTAGCGATTCTTTAATTTCATCACCAGGCATTCCAAATGTCGAAGGTGCTACTGCTTCTCCATCTTCATTTGCCATACTTTCCATGAATGAAAGTTTATTGGGCTCTTCGACTTGAGTATATGTACATCTTACCCACATCTGGTTACCATTATCTGATTGCATTGAATAGATAAATACACCTCCCACCTTTAGGTCATCTATGGTAGCTACTACAGTTTTCATTCCAGGTGGCGCCCAATATTGTTTAATTATTTCTGGCGTAGTTAATGCCTTCCAGACTTTGACAATTGATGAATTATATTCCCTAGTTAATGTCAGCTTACTCATAGATTCCTTCTAAAAAGTTAATTTGTATCTTTTAATACCTTATCTAGGCTGTCGAGTCGGCTCTCCCATGTTACTTTGAGGTTTTGCACCCACATATCTAACTCCTCAAATCCTTCTGCGTTTAGCGAGTAGACTCTTTTTTGAGCAACCTTTTGCTTCTTTACTAGTCCAGCTTCGAAAAGCACTTTGAGATGTTGAGAGATTGCTGATCCTGAAATTTGAAATCTTTCTACGATTTCGTTTACAGCAAGTTGCCCATGAGCTGCAAGCTGTTCTAGGATTAGTCTTCTGTTTGGTTCGGTGATTGCGTAATAAACATCCATACAGAGATACTAAAGTGATCTCTTATTTAAGTCAAGACTAAAATAAGTAATAGATTTGCAAGAGAACGGCGCAGACAATTCCATGAATTGCTGCGCCGTATGATTAATTAATCAGTATGATTCTTTGGTTACTAGGATGCCTCGATTAACCGTAACACCACTGCCGAAACGGGTGATTCTCCTGCCTTTAATGCTTCTTCAAAGATTGCAACCGCTTGTGGGTTGGTAATCCAAGACGCTCCAAAGTTGTTTGCCATTACTTCTGTAAGGGTTAATGTTTTAGGAGCATTTGGCTCTTCCATTTCTTCGTCTGCATCTGATTCTTCCGCGACAGCATCTTCTTCGTCATCTTCTGGTTCTGGCATCATAGCCAATACCTCAGATACGACATACACGATTCCATCAGTGGGGTCGTGCGAAACGTTTGACCAAACCGACTGCCAACTACTCATATCAACCGAGAAGCCATCAAGTTCTATGTTGTACTTCTCTGCAACTAATTTTGTAGTGGCTTCGTAGACTTCTTCGATTGTTGCGCCTTGTGCGAACATCGTCCAGACTTTCGCCTGAATTAGTCCAAAGATAAACTGGCGGTACATACCACTCGCCGCCCGAAATTTCGATACGGACTGACCAGTTTGAGATAGGGTAGCTACTACAGAGTTTTCCACACAAATCGCTACCTCTTCTTTATCATCATCAGGGTGTTTTTCCCAAAGTGCGCCCAAATGACGTGCTTGCCAACCATGTCCATCTTCGTGAGCGATTGCTGCGAGCAATTCGTCATAGGAAGAGAATGGAGGAACGATCTTTACAGTAACCATTTCCCCCTCTGGGTTTAGGTAGGTGATAATAATTGCGCGGTTACTTGCGCCAATGCGGAGCGGGGTCATGCTTACTTCCAAGTTACCAGCGTTCGCAGTTTGAGGAATCAGGCTATTCACCTGCTCTACAATTTGAGCTTTGCGTTCGTCTGCTTCTTCCATGCTGAGTTGGCGAACGCCAGATCCCAGCATCTTAGCAATTTGTCCGAACAGTGATCCTTGGTCAACGCGTCCTTCGGGAAGCTCACCGAAGTCTGCAAGCAGAGCATCAGTTAGCTTCTGTTTGTAATCGCTAGATCCTGCCGCAAGTGCTAAACCTTCCACCCAGTCAATTGATGGGATTCCCATCCATGCAAGTACATCATGCGGGTGCATCCCCACTTTCTTTAAGTAGGTGACGATCATCTGCACGATTTCGAGTTTCGCTATCGTGAACTTCTTGGTATTGGATGCTTTTACCATCATGTTAAGAACTTCGCGCTCTTCAGACGTTGTCTGCATCGACATCATCGCATCGTAGGACATATCGTTCCAACCCTGAAGGGTCAATGACATGATTCGCATATATAGCTCTGTATTATCAGGATTAACCTGATCGCAGAACTTACGAATCTGTTTCTGCCAAGTTTTCTTCACTGCATAGCTTCCGGGTTTCCCCTTCAGCATCTGTGACTTAATCTTGAGTCGATACATCAACTTCCCGAATAGGTCGTCGATGCTTGAATATAAGAATGTAACGGCAATATCTTGGAGGTCGAAGTTATCTGGTTCTGCGGCAATCCGCGTAGTCAAATAGCGACCGATGCGAACATACAGATTCATACGACCCTTGATTGTTTTTGGAAGCTCACCGATTGGTGCGCGACCTTCTGCAATGAAGTCTTCGTATTCTTCTGCTGACCACGCCATTTGCTGAGACACTAGCCCTTCAGGACCAGCCATTGCAAAAGCATCAATCGCGTCTACGAGTTTCGAAATTAGTTCGTCATTCAATCCACCGAAATTGGTATTCTGACCAATTTCCCAGTCACTGATACCTTGTAATGCACTTCGTGTAGCGTTTAGTTGTTTAATTCTCATCTTATCTCTCCGTCATTCTGAAAGTTTATAGTGTATGTATTCCTTACCTTTTAAGTCTTATTCAGACACGATCTTTAATCGCAGGTAGCTACTCACTTTATGAGCACTTACCTGCGAAAGATCTTGTCTAAACGTTATTCATACTGATTGTTAAAGTACCAAATATATAATATTTATATACTGATTATACTCGTGCTATGGGTTATTTGTCAATCTCAGAAACACTAATTAACCTATCAGAATGCTAATAAACTCATCTAGAAAACAGTCGTGTTCGATTAATTTGGGAGCCATGCTTGTGGGAGTGAAACCTGGAATTGTATTGATCTCATTGAGGAATACTTGGCCGTTGTTGTTCATAAAGAAATCAACTCTGGCATAATCACTGCATTTACATGCTTTAAAAGCCTTTATAGCCAATTCTTGTACCTTCTTGGATACAGGTTCAGGTATTTGGGCAGGAAGATTGATCTTTACGTGCTCACTACTGTTATATTTTTGATTGTAATCATAGAAGCCCTTAGTTACTTCGACGCTTCCCACGCTTGTCGCCCAGGTTTTATAGTTATTTTTTAGAACTACGCATTCTAGCTCTATACCTTGAATAGCCTCTTCGATTAAGACGCAATTAGAATACTCAAGAGCTGAGACTATTGCTTCCTTATATTCGGACTCGGTGGTACATCTAGAAACCCCAACAGAAGATCCTTGAGCGTCTGGCTTTACGAATACAGTTTCACCAAGTTGGCTCATTACATGACTCCAAGATAGGGAGTTGTCTGACACAACTAGGTATTTGGCCTGAGGAATTCCAACCGCATCTAGAATCCTATTTGTGGTTGATTTACTAAAGCAAATGGAGGATCCGAGACTATCACTTCCAGCAATTTTATAGTCTAGTAGCTCGAATAGTCCCTGAATTCGGCCATCTTCACCATTTGTACCATGTAGTATTGGGATGATCTTGTCAGGATTGAATGCGTGAATTTTTTTGATTGCAGACAATAAATCAACACTATCGAAACTGACATTCTTTTCGATTCTTATTTGCTGGAGTTGATAATTTTGAGACTCTAGCAGTTTAGTAATGTAATCTGCGGATCTCAAAGACACATCGTGTTCGGAGGATTGGCCTCCACTAAGGAGAGTAAGTTTTTTCATAGAGATAGTTAAAGGATGCCTATAGAACGTGACAGGGAGCAATTCAGCACAATATACTATTTATTTCTGCGATAATAAGCTCATATGAAACAAAGTTACACAAATTACATTCTAGCTATTCTACTATTTGTTGATATGGCTTTTATAACAATATATCTTGTGAATAGAGGAGAGCAGTTTGATCTAGATGCAGAGGGTAATTTACCTACATCTTATCAATCACTCAAAATCTTATTTGGGAGCCTTGTGGCTATGTTTCTGACATACCTATCTAGAAAGTCCAAAGCTGAAGTGTTTGCTTGGCTTTCGTTTGCAGGTGGCTTTTTGTACCTTAGCCTTGATGAATGGTTTCAAATCCACGAACAGGTCTCAAGAATTACCGACGAATTTCTACTAAGTACAATTGGAAGAGTTAGTTTTTCTGCTTGGATCTTGGCATATCTGCCAATTATGATTGCAGCCTTGATTGTGCTTTACATTATATATCAACGGGTAATTAGAGAGACCAAATATAGAAATGTAAGAAAATGGTTTATTCTTTCTGTACTGGTCATTTTTATGGTTCCAGTAGTAGAAGTTTTGGGTACCCTATTTTGGAACTTCGAAGGGCCAGCTAACCCATGGGTGATTAGCTTAGAAGAAGGTCTAGAGATGGTGGGTATTACTTTGTTTACGTTCACGTTACTTAAAGTCATAGAGCAGAAGGTCAAAGCAGGATATACCTCTGAAAATAATCAATCAAAACAGGTATAATCCATAAATTATTATTGTGAAAAAATGGACAAAAAACAGGCTGGACTTTTACTTGGAGGATTACTAGTTGGAGCAAACGCGGGCAAAATATTGCGTGGAATAGGATTCGGCTTGGTTGCTATAGTCATTTCGTTTCTATTGATCATTAGTAGCGTAAACGTAAAAGAAAATTCTGTTTCGATTGGAGGTTTGGAACTAAAGTCCGCAGCAGAAGTTAAAGATGAGAGAGGAGAGGTTAAGGTATTTGGAGAAATCTCGGCAGAAAACCCGCTTAGTTTAGAACTATTCAAATGCACCGACAGCTTATGCTTTAGACCAGACACCATATTCGATGAATCGAATATGATCTACTACTCAGTAAAGTTGCAGAGATTCGAAGTTGTAAGAACCGT
>CAYGMI010000008.1:20617-22805 GCA_964351125.1 uncultured Candidatus Saccharibacteria bacterium
AAGAACAAGATAATGAAGGCAGTTCTAGCACTTCAACCGAGACTGTTACCTACAAAAATGAGTGGGTAACGCATTTTGAAGAAGAGAAGTGGGCAGATCTTACTCTCGATGGAATAAAGGTAGACCCAGAAAAAGCTAGAACACTAATAGATCAAGAGAAGGAAGAATTAGAGGGAGTGTACATTGAAGATCTTGAGCTAGCCGATAATTATAACCGTAATCCCGAAGAAGACGAACCAGCTTTCGGTACAACCAGAGCGGTGATTAGCTACATTCCCCAAGATGACAGAGAGTACATTGTAGTTGGCGAGAATCGCAGCTCAGGAATTACTAGCGGCGAAAACTACATAATCACTGATAAGTCGGATAACGAGCTTGTATCTCAGCTTGGTGGAGAAGAGAATACTACAAGATGGGCAATGCGCTTCTTCTCATTTGTGTTGCTAACTTTTGGATTCACCAGCATGCTTTCTCCAATATTAGTATTTACTGATTGGATTCCAGTAGCAGGACAAATCGCACGCGGAGCTGCTACTTTCTTAAGCGCAATAATTGCGGGAATTATCGTACTTTCTACGGTCTTCTTACTTAACTATTGGTGGATAGTAGGATTGTCACTATTCTTGATAGTAATACTATTCGTAGGTTTCTCGGTATTCACCAAGAAAGAGAAGACTATTGGGTAGAAAGTTTCTTAAGATCAAGAACGTGGTCTACTTCGATGCCGTCCACGAAATCTTGCATATGGCTAATTAGGATCAGCCCACCTTTATAATCTTGAACAGCCTTAGCGATAACTGGTAGGTGTCTAAAGTTGATGTGGTTGGTAGGTTCATCCATGATTAGTAGTCCTGGCTCTTGCAGCATAAATCTTGCATAGCAAAGTAGTCCTTTTTGACCTTCAGACAGAGATTCTACTTTGCTATCTAGCAGTTCTCCTGGAAGCAGGAATCTACCTGCAGCTCCGTAAATTGCTTGAGGGTTTTTTACCAGCGCAACGCTTTCCAATGATTCGAAGGCTGTTTGATTAAAATCTAGTTCTCCGAAATCCTGGCTGTAATATCCGACTCTGGCTTCGGCATCTATTTCTGCGCCCTGACCATTTAAGATAGCTTTGAGTAACGTGCTTTTTCCAATTCCATTAGGGCCAGAGATTAATAGTGTTTCACCTCGTCTTATTTCGATATTCACCTCAGAACTCTGAGGTTCAACGTCTTTTAGGTAGCTGACTTTATTAATTTTTACTAAAGCTCTAGGCACATGCTGAGCAGGAATCTCAAAGTCGGGAATAGTTTTGTCATCCTGACGAACTTGCACCATGTTTTCTTTGTCTTCTTCGATTTCGACTCTCACCTTTTTGGCCAGCCTACGCATTGCCACGCTTTTACCTCCAAGCTTGTTAATCTTTTCGTATCTATCTTTTACGCTTTTCTCGATACGAGCGTTCTGCAATCTTTGTCTTTCTATATGGTTTTGGATTTCGTCGAGTACGTCAAAATAGTTACCAACAAATTGTTCAATCTTTTTAGTGCGTACATCCAGATTTAACACGCCATCTGTAAATGCGTTCAAAAACTCAGCATCATGAGAAATCACAATACAAGTGTTCCAATAGTATTGTAGAAACTCTGTCAGACTCTTTATGCCGGCATCATCAAGGTTATTGGTCGGTTCATCTAACAGTAAGATATCTGGCTCTTGAATAAGTGCTCCAGCCAGAAGTAGCCTAGCTTTTTGTCCACCAGATAAAGTAGAGATTATCTTGTCAGGATCAAGTGGAAGATTCACTAGATCAAGTGTTTCTTTGATATTCTTTTCGAATCCTGCAATCTTCTCTCCGTATGCTTGCTGTAAATATTCTCGAATCGAAAGTTCTAGTTTACTCTTTGGAATAACTTGTTCGGCAATAGCTACTTTCAATTTTTGGTCGATATGAATTTGACCTTCTTGAGGTTGAAGTTCACCAGTCAAAAGTTTGAAAAGCGTGGATTTACCCGCCCCATTTTGACCCATGATCGTGATCTTGGCGTAACGGCGCACATTAAAATTGACTTCATCGAGGATAACTTTATCCTCATTGTCTTTATTGTATTTAAACGAAACGTCCTTGAATCGGACGATTGTATCTTGTTTGTCTATAGTGGGAAGAATAAACCAGTTAGATGATAGCAGACGTAAACAATTTTCG
>CAYGMI010000008.1:22822-29238 GCA_964351125.1 uncultured Candidatus Saccharibacteria bacterium
CTAGACCTCTAAGTCCCTCTTGTTATATGCGAAGTAGGAAATAACTATACTTATCCCGATCAGGATTATGGATATCCCAATAAACACAGGATCTAATTGCTTTTCTATGGCAATTACTTTGGCGTCAAAATACTTAAAAGGTGTAAAGTACTTTAGTCCAGATAACTCATTGATGATATCGATCATCACCGATAGTATGAAAGTGGTCATAACTATCCCAGCTGCAAGTGGTGCCGAAAGTTTAGGACTCTTAGCTACTGCAGCGCACATCATCCCAATTCCCAAAAATATGAATTGTATAAACAATAGTCCAATAGATAGTATTGCTAGCTCGGATACAATATCTTGTCCGCTTCCAAAAATGGCCGAGAATACGATCGAGAGTACGAAAATTATTAAGTTTAGAGCTACTACAAGTACAGAAGCTGCCGCCAATTTCTGAGTGATTATATAGTTGCGTGACCTAGGCTTTACATATAGAAACTCAGTTGTTTTATCTCTCTCTTCTTTATAGAGTATGCCAGAACCAAGCAATGCAGCATGAGCAGCAGCCAATATTGCTAGATAAAGAAACAATACCGCATAAAATGTGAGTATGTTTGTAAGGTCGGCTTCTTTGCCGCCAAATAGTGCTAGAAACCTTTCTGGTAATACTTCCAAAAGTTCTTTTATTGTGGCGTCACCAGCCTCTGCGAATCCTTGGTACTTTGAGAGTCCCCCTACGATTAGCCCTGCTACTCCTATTGCCCACAAGAAAAGTGTTTTCCAATATGCTTGTAGTTCTCGAATAAAAATATTCATGGTTATACGGCGTGAACGTCTCTAGTTAAATAAATTCTGCGGGCTATGTATAGAAACGCACAGACTAGTACAATCTCTAGTAGTACGAACTGCCATTCATAACTAAGGTTGGTATCAATGTATTCATAATCGAAAAATCTAAAGGGGGTGAAGTACTTTATTCCCTCTCTGCCAATCAGTGAATCCATCATTCCCACAATGTAGAATCCTAAAGCTGTAGGCAGCGATAGGGCAATTACTGTCTTAATCTTCTTTATCCAGATTCCTGTTAAGAAACCTAAACACAGAAAGAATAGTTGTACAAAAAATAAGCTTAGAGTAATAAGAATGTAGGTTCTTGTGCGGAGTGGATTATCAAAAGTTAGCCTAGTAATTACGAATGTAATCAAGGAGAAGGCGATATTTAGTAAAGCAACCAAACTTGTTGCGGCCAAAGCCTTGGACGTAAATATCTGAATACGACTTATTGGTTTTGTCATTAAGAAGTCAGATGTCTTGCCACTAATTTCTTTAGCAAAGACCGATATCCCTAGACTCATTGCCTGGACTGCTCCGAGTAATGTTATATAGGTAAAAGTGAATCCAAAATATCCAATTAAGGAAGTAACTGTTAGTTGATTAATTCCGAATAACTTCTGAAACTCCGGAGGGAACGACTCTAGCAAGTCCTTAAAGATTGTGGTTTGTTCTACTAGTGAGGGATAAAGACTCAAGAACATAGCAGCAGTTGCTGTTAGCCCGATTGTCCAACCTAATATACCTTTCCAATACTGTCGTAGCTCGTGCTTGAGGATATTTTTACTGAATACTTTAGTCATTCTAGTCGATATAGTAATGCATAAAGATTTCTTCTAGCGAAGGCTCCTCGACCCAAAGTGAATGTAAGTCAATCCCAGCAATTATCTTAGTCATTTTGTTTAGGTCTCCGCGGAATAAGAAACTAACGAATTCTTCATCGATATCAAGGTTATTAACTCCTTCTATCTCGAACATTACTTTAGTAACCTTTGATTTAGGCTCCAATCTAAACTTTCTGTAGTTATTGCGTAACAGGTCTTTTACATTCTCTACCTTGATAATTTCTCCCTCTTTAATTATTGCCACTCTGTCGCAGAGTCTTTGTACCTCGCTGAGAATGTGTGAAGAAAAGAAGATTGTCGCCCCTTTTTCTTGTTCTTCTTTAAGTAGGTCAAAGAAAGTATTTTGCATTAGCGGATCAAGTCCTCCTGTAGGCTCGTCTAGGATAATTAGTTTTGGAGAGTGTTGAAGACCTTGAACGATACCTACTTTCTTTTTGTTTCCGTAAGATAGATCGTCGATTTTACGATTCACATCTAGTCCCATTATCTCGACAAGCTCCGCAGTGCGTTTACTGCAGTCTTTATTGTAAAAACTAGCCGAATAAGTAAGCAAATCTTTTACGCGCATGTTGTCGTAGTAGAAAACCTCAGAAGGCAGGTATCCGATATCTTTTCTGATTTCTGGGCCGTGTTTAAACACTTCTTTGCCAAATATTTCGGCAGAACCACTGGTGGGGAACATTAATCCTAGAATTGTACGAATAGTTGTTGATTTACCAGCGCCGTTGGGTCCAATAAATCCAAATACTTCACCTTCTTCTATTTCTAGATCTAGGTTTTCGATACCCTTAATTTCTCCGTAGAATTTAGTCAGTTTGGAAGTTTTGATGATGCTCATTCAACTTGGCGCTAAAGTAAAGCTATGTAAGCTATTTTAGCATTCTAGCGTCTTGGTGGTAACTTGGTACCTGTCGGAGGACCACCTGCTGGCTGCGCATTTGCTGCTCCTTCGCCTGAAGATAGTGATTTTACCGATGTTTGACCTCTAAAGCACCCAATGGTGTAAGGAAAGTCCTGCGTCATATGGTAGTGGTACATCTCTACCTCTTCACCATCCCAATTGATCGTGTGGGTGTGGCCATGACATTCGTCTAAATCTTGGGTTGATAGCTCGCGGCCATCTTCACCTTTAAGGCCATATAGACCAAAACCATCGAAAGCATAACCCAATAAGTCTGAGTGTTCTGATTCATTTTGATTATCTTCAAAGCATGAACTATAGCCATGATAATGATAATAACTACCTGCTTGTGGGTGTCCTTCGCAACTATCTTGAATTTCTGTAGCAACTGCATCGCGACCGGCAGCATCGAATGCACTGAAAATTAATACACCCGTCGTTGCGATTCCTACCTCGCCTCCTACACATTCTGGAGAACTGAGTAGAGTAGGTGTTTTAGGTATTTGGAATGAGATTGTCTGTTCGGCGATTGAGTTTGGATTGCGATCGTACGAATAAGCCTCATCTGATGAGCTTATGGGAAAAATACCCGTAGTATGTCCTAAAGGTAGGTCGGCACTCTTAATTACTCTGTTAGTACCGCTCAGTACAGCCTGCCAGTATGCTTGCTGCCAAGTCACAGCACCATCGACGCTGATCTTTTTAGTAAGATCCCAAGTATTATTTTCTGTATCTATCCAAGGACCCTGAGTGAATGCACCACCACCATTAAAGCTTGTCTGGCAGCTATAAACATATCCAACTTTAGGGCTGGTTGATGTTTTGTTGTCTCCAAGTGGGAGCTTCGTATAATCTAGAGCTACCACTTCTTCATCGTGATTTTCGTCCTCATGGTCGACCTCGTCATGCTCTTCGGTATCGTCTATTTGGGATGTTTGATTCGGCTGGGTGTTTTCTGCTTCTTGAGCAGATCGATACAGGGCAACTCCTCCTACTAGTAGTAAGATTGCAATAACTGCTGTCACTACAACAGCTAATACTATTTTATTATAGTTTGAGGTGTTTACACCCATCAGTAACTATAAAGTCTTAGCTACCAAATGTAAATGCGTTCAGACTAACTCCTTTTGGTACTTCGATTTCTAGAACCTTAGAGTTCTGAAGCGAATCTGCATCAACTAACTCGTATAGTTTATAGTCGTTTACTTTGATAGTTTTAATAAACTCATTTGCAGCATCTCCGACTACTGAAATTTTTACATCTACAGGGGCATCGCTTCCCATGACTAGATAAACATTTTTCGCAGTAAAGTTAATTCTGAGAACTGAATCGCCTCCTGATACTATAGCCTCGGAGTTAATTGTCCACTTTCCTTCTAGGCTCCAAAAATCTTCAGGTAGTTCTGGAGTGTATTGATAGTCAACTTCTTCATCACCTTTAGCTTCCTGAAAATTTACTAGATTCTCAAGCCTTGAGTAACCCAGATAAGTTTCTGGTGTCTGGAATCTACTTACAGGAACTTCTATATCTGCAGAACCAGCAATAAGTTCTGCTTCTAATCCAAGTAGTTCTTGGATCACTTTTTCACTTTCGTCATATTCACCTTCTCCGAAATGTGTGTGTCTTACCTGTCCATCTCGATCTATAAAGTAATGGGCTGGCCAATAGCGGTTGTTGTACGCTCGCCAGGTCGTAAAATCATTATCTAGAGCAACAGGATAGGTAATTCCTGCATTTACTACAGCTTCTCTAACATTTGATTCAACTTTCTCGAATGCAAATTCTGGGGCATGTATACCAATTACTACAAGTCCTTCGTCCTTATACTTCTCGTACCAGCTCTCAATAAATGGTGTAGTGCGAATACAGTTAATGCAGCTGTATGTCCAAAAGTCTATCAACACTACCTTTCCCTTCAACGATTCAAGAGTAAGGGGATCAGAATTTATCCATGTCTGAATTCCCTGAATCTCTGCTGCAGCGTATGGCTCTTCGATGTTAAAGTCTCCTTTAGGCTCACTATTTTGGCTTGAGCTGGTCGGTTCTTCTAGAAGTCTATTCTCGATAACTGTTACATCGAATAGTCCCTGATCTAATAAGAATGTTTCGAAGCGTTTATCGAAACCAGTAAATACTGCGATTCCAACAACTATAAATAGAATACCTAAAAACTTTTTGAACCAACCATTGGGGTTTGCTGCCCATTTTAATTTCTTAATGAGCCCTTGGCCAAATATCGCAACTGCAGAAAGTACAATTGCCATTCCGATAATATATACAAGCAGATTTAATACACCGACGCCAAAGTCCAGAGGTAGTATAGTAGCAATGATTAGGGAATATGTCGGGCTACAGCTAGAAAACACAGGTCCTAATGCTGCGCCTACGAGTACATCTGCGAGAAAACTATTATTCACTTCTTTAGACTTGTGTAGTACTCCGTCACTCCTAGAGCTTAGCCCCAATTTGGTATCGATTTTGGTCCAGAGACTTGGAAATAAGGTGATTATTCCGAAACCAATTAATATGCCTCCAGAGATAGTTGTCCAGAATTGAGGTGGTACATAGATCAGTGCAGTCGAGGCCTTTAGAATAAGGGTAAATACAAATACCGAAACACTGAGTGAAGCGATAATTGTCGCCGGTTTCTTCCAACTAGAGCCTGTTAGGGATCCTCCTAGAACTACCGGCAGTAGCGTAAAAACACATGGTGCTAAAACTGTGAGCAGTCCTGCAAGAAAGGCAATTGGAATATATTCCATAGTTGTTAAACTAATTGATTCTTAATGTCTTCTATTGTGTTACTGCCGCTCCACTTTTTGATCATATTTCCATCTTTATCTACCTGTACCAATGTGTGCTGATAGGTAACTCCATACTTTTGCTTAAGACTAGTTTCTGTGTCGTAATCGGCTTTTAAGATTGTTACTTCCGAAGGGATAGAGCTAAGCGAAGAATTGATATTTTGATCTAGTGATCTACATGTTGGGCACCAAGAAGCTGCAAAAAAGATCACATTGGTCTCGTCTGTAAGGCTTGCCATGCTGTAAGGTATGTAACTTCCAGCAGACATACTGGTGGTTTCTTCATCCATTTTATCTTCACTGTCCATCTTGTCACCTTCCATCATGGAGTCATCATCGCTCTTACTTTTATCTTCCATCATTACCTCGTCGCTCTGATCTGTGGCTGCATTATTAGAATTAGACTGCCTGCCTGCAGCATAGGCAATAGCTCCAGCAATTAATAGAAGGATAATTACTCCTACTGCAGCCATTATGTACATTTGGTTTTTGTTGTTCATACTTGAGTTGTTAACTATTTTTTATTCTATGACGGGCTGGTGTTTATGTCAAGTAAGCTTTACATTAGTTTTGATTGTTCTGGTACGCTAGTGCGAATACTTTCGAAAGCACGAGGACCAGTAAACTGATTATTAACCATGCATCAAGCTCATGATTAAGTGCTTGATAAATAGTTCCCACCAACAATACTACAGCGACTGAGTAGAAAGAGAACCTTCCCGCCAAATAAAGGTTGTATTCTTCACGCTCATCACGAGGTTTCTCGCCCCATAAAAAGATAAGGAATGCACTGAATGCTATTGCGGTGAGTGCAATTACTATCATCTCGATTTGACTAGGCATAATTATTCCGAAAGGGTTTACTAGCAATGTAACCAGTAGTATTGAGATCAAAGAAAATGCGATTTCAGGGATTAGTTTAGATTTCATAAACGAAAATACTTTCGACAGGTAAATTAAAGTATCTAGCAATTTTAATTGCTAGTACAAGTGATGGAGTATAATGTCCTTTCTCTATAGAGATGATTGTCTGTCTAGTTACATCTACC
>CAYGMI010000008.1:29248-29457 GCA_964351125.1 uncultured Candidatus Saccharibacteria bacterium
GCTGAGTAATATCGCGGCTTTTACGGAGTTCTGAAACTTTATTTGATTTTAGCTTTTCTTTCTTGATACTACTCATTTTGCGATATATGACTAGGCTTCCGCCTCCGCGACTTGCTTTAATCTTTGGTACATTTCTTGATGTGAGCTATTCGTCTTTTCGATAGTGTAGTTTACGAAGTAGTTCCAAATAGTATTAGGCAGATACCCAG